>CAILAF010000553.1 GCA_903832075.1 uncultured Chitinophagaceae bacterium | reverse complement strand
TATAAATATTGTTGCATAACTTGCAACAAGTTTATTCTGCATGAAAAAGAGTTTATCATCAATTATAAAATATACTTTCTTTCTTGGGCTTGGTGTTTTTTTGGTTTGGTGGAGTTTGCATCAAATCCCTGATAGCAAATGGGGCGAGTTTAAAGAATCATTAGTGAATGCTCATTATTGGTTAATGATTCCTGTTTTTTTTATTTTAACAGGAAGCCATGTGCTACGTTCTTTAAGATGGAGAATATTAATGCAGCCAATGGGTTATCAACCATCAAGAAAAAATACTTTTTTTGCTGTAATGATTGGATACTTAGCAAATTTGGCTGTTCCAAGATTAGGAGAAGTTTTAAAATGCACCATCTTGGCACGTTATGAAAAAATACCTGCAGAAAAATTAGTTGGAACCATTGTAGCTGAAAGAGCATTTGATGTTATTTCGTTAGCCATTGTTTTTTTAATCGCATTTATCACCCAATACGAAATCGTTGGCGAATATGTTACACAAATTTTCGATCAATTATTAAAAAATAAGAGTGGTCATTTTTCATCAACCAAAGTTTTAATTGTAGTTGCTATTCTCTTATTAATTTTTATTGTGTTGAAAATTTGGTTCAAACAGTTTGCGCACTTATCAATCGTAATAATGATTAAAAAAATATTGCGTGGTATTTGGGAAGGCGCTACCAGCATTCGTAATCTAAAACAAAAATGGACTTTTATTTTTTATACGATTTCAATTTGGAGTATGTATATTGGTGGCACATGGGTTGGCTTATATGCCACAGCAGGCACTGCAGGCTTAGGTTTAACTGATGCAATTACGGTTTTAGCATTTGCAAGTATTGGTATGATTATTACTCCCGGAGGCATTGGTCTTTATGCTATATTTTTTGCCAAAGTATTGGAAAAAGATAACATTCCTTATACAATTGGATTAGCAAACGGCACATTACAATGGTTTGCACAGTTTTTAATTGTTGTTCTTGTTGGATTTATCAGTATGGGATTATTACCTTTTTTTAATAAAAAGAAAATAAATTATGAAACACGTTGATGCAATCAAGCAAAAAATATATACGCTTTCTGCACTAAAAGGAATTATTGCAGGATGGAAAGTATATGAGAAAACAGTTGCTTTTACAAATGGCTGTTTTGATATTTTACACGAAGGACATATTTTTTCATTATCACAAGCAGCAAAAGAAGCCGATTATTTAATTGTTGGCATGAACAGTGATTCGAGTACAAAAAAATTAAAAGGAAATGACCGACCAATTAATAATGAAAATAGTCGTGCTTTAATTTTAGCAAGTTTAGAAATTGTGGATGCAGTAATTATTTTTGAAGAAGATACACCTTTAGAATTAATTACAGCTTTATTGCCCGATGTTTTAGTAAAAGGTGGTGATTATACAATTGAACAAATTGTTGGAGCCAAAGAAGTTATTGCTAACGGTGGAAAAGTGATAATCAATAAAATTGTTGATGGATTTTCCACGACAGGAATTCTTGAAAAAATAAAACATCTTTAATTACCTGAATTTTCCTGTTTTATCATCTCCCGTAATATCGCCATTACTACGAATTTGAATTTGCACATTACTGATCCATTCGTTACAATGTTTAGAAAATAAATATTCATTTACATCATCAATCACTTTCATCACATCTTCATATTTTCCTTCAACAACTGTCGCAAACGGACCAACTTCATATTTAATTCCTGATTGTTGAATAACAGCAATGGCTTCATCCACCCATTCGTAAGGATGTTTATCCTGAACTATCGGAACAATTTGAATAGAAGCATTGATAATATAATTATGCATTGAAATTTATTTATTAAATATTGATTATTTCAATCACCGCATCAAGATTAATCACTCCATATATATGCGGAAATTCTTCATTAACTGATGGCGAAAAATCAAATTGCAATTTATTAGTAAGTTTATTTGTATCAATCACCAACTTTACTAAATTAGTTTTCCCTTTAAAATATCTTTCCAAAACACCTTGCACTTGATTGGCTTTACTGCAATGAATAAATCCTTCTATTTTTAAAGAGGGTGCTTCATAAAATCCTTTTTGCAAAGCAACATTCCATTCCAATTTTGTTGTAACGTGATAAATATTGTTCATGAAAAATATTTTACTCCCCTTCAGGGGTTGGGGGCATTACTCTCGGTATTCTTTGTTCGAATAACATTAAATCAGCCAAAACCATTGCTGTTACTGCTTCTAACACAACAGGTACTCGCAATGCAATACATAAATCATGTCTTCCCTTTATTGAAAAATTTTCTACCTGATTCGTATTCCAATTCAAAGATTCTTGTTCTTTTGGTGTCGATGCAGTTGGTTTGATTGCAATTCTAAAGATTAATTCATTGCCATTTGTTATTCCTCCAACAACACCGCCTGCATGATTTGTTTTTGTTTTCCCCGAAGCATCAATAATGGCATCGTTGTGTTCAATTCCAAACATTTTTGCTGCATGAAAACCTGTGCCAAATTCTATTCCGCGAACAGCAGGAATTGCAAATACTGCATGAGCAATTAAACTTTCAACACTATCGAAAAACGGTTCGCCTAAACCAATTGGCAAACCCGAAACTTTGCATTCAACAATACCACCAATCGAATCTTTTGCATCAATTGCTTTTTGTAAACCTGCTTCAATATTTTTTTCACCACCAATTTCTAAAATGGTTGCTTCCACTTTTATTTTGTTCAATAATTTCTTTGCAATAACTCCTGCAGCAACAATGGCAACAGTTAGTCTTCCGCTGAAATGCCCGCCACCTCTGTAATCTTCGTTGCCTGCAAATTTTTTACTCGCCACAAAATCAGCATGACCCGGACGAGGAAAATCTCTTTGCTTTTGATAATCTTCGCTGCGAGTATTATTATTTTCAACTAAAATAGTTAATGGAGCGCCGGTAGTTTTATTATTAAATACACCGCTTTTAAAAATGGGTAGATCAGTTTCTTGTCTTGGTGTAGTTCCTTTTTGTGTACCGCCTTTTCTTCTTTCAATATCAACTAAAAAATCATCAACACATAATGGTAATCCTGCAGGGATACCGTCAATAGTAATCCCTACGCTTTCGCCATGCGATTCGCCAAAAATGTTAACACGAAATATGCGTCCGAATGAATTCAATGTTTATCGGTTTGTTTTTATAAAGATACAGAAGCTCCCAATGATTTTATGTGTTCATAAAAATCAGGATAAGATTTATTAATAGCTTCTGCTTCTTCAATAATTGTTTCGCCTTCTGCTTTTAATGCAGCAACAGCACATGCCATTGCAATGCGATGATCGTGACGCGAATGAACGGTTGCACCTTTCAAACCTTTGCCACCATTCACTTTCATAATATCATCTTCCAAAATAATCTCCACTCCCATTTTCCCAAACTCTTCTTGTAATGTTATTGCCCGATTACTTTCTTTATGTGTTAATCGATTAACACCTTTAATAATTGTTGTTCCATTGCAATAAGATGCCAAGGCAACTAATGGTGGAAATAAATCAGGACAATCTGTTGCATTGAAATGAAATGCTTTCAATAATGATACACTTATTTCAATTTG
>CAILAF010000552.1 GCA_903832075.1 uncultured Chitinophagaceae bacterium | reverse complement strand
TATTTTTTTCTGAAAATATTTTTACTAAAAAGGTATTATTGGTATTCAGCCTGTTCTTCCTGATCACCTGCTCTACATTCTTTATCTATTCACGTGTTGACACATTGGATACGTTCAAAAAACAAATGCACAGTCTGGTTTATTTCCAATACGGATCCACAAAGGACAGGATTGAACTCTGGAAAAAATCGTTCAGTATTTTCAAAGAAAAACCTTTATTCGGTTACGGGATGGGCAGTTATAAAGTGGAGATACTAAAATACGGGAACAAAAACCTGGTTTCTGAAGATAATATAACCTTCTACCAACGTCCGCATAATGATTATTTATGGATACTGACTGAACAAGGCATTTTCAGCTTCCTGCTTTATTTGTTATTGTTTACGTTGGCGTTTGTGTATGTTATTAAAATCCTAAAAAACACAAAAGATAAAAATGAGAAGATATTTTTCACACTCATGTCTTTTGCAATGACGGGTTATCTTGTATTTTCATTTTTCAGTTTTCCGAAAGAACGTATTGAACACAGCATATTCTTAGGCTTTATCTTCTCCCCCATCATCATTTATTATTATAAATATTCCGTTAATCATTCAAATAAAACAAGATACAGGCTATTCAATTCTGTTGCCATCGTAACAATTACACTCAGTTTGGTTTCTGTCATCATCGGGAGCATTAAATTTAATTCCGAAGTACACATGAGAAAAGCTTATGAATATCGATTTAGTAATAACTGGAGCGGATTGATTTCAGAAACAGATAACATTAATTCATTTTTCTATTCTACCGACCCGGTCAGTACGCCGGTCAGGTGGTACAGCGGATTGGCAAATTTCAATCTAAATAAAATTGATGACGCATTTTATGATTTCAAAGAAGCATACCGAATAAATCCATACCACGTTTATGTCTTAAACAACTTAGGCACTTGCTATGAATACCTGGGCAATCACGCGAAAGCCCTGGTATTATTCAAGAGGGCTTTGCAGCTTTCCCCTACTTACTCAGATGCCGCTCTAAACTTATGCGCATTAGAATTCAATTCAGGCAATATTGACACAGCCTACCTGGTATTACATAATTTCAAGGGGGATATCAAAGATTCATTAAAGTTCAATCAATTTCTCGGAATTGTTCTAAAAGAAAAATTCAACAAGATGATGGAACATGAAAATGATGCACAGTTAAAGCGATATTATAAGACCTTTCGCGATGTTCCTGAATGGGGTTATGTTATTTATCTCAAATCCATTAAAAATAATATAACCATCGAAAAACAGGCCCTTTGCGAAACGGCCTATTCCATTGAAGTATTTGACAAAAATCCAAAACTTGCAGATTTTTACCGGGCTAAATATCATTTGAAAAAATAATTGTTTTTTGCTTGATAATTAATAAAACAATATTTATCTTTGCCTTGACTAAATATATGTTTATATGAAAAGACTTTACTATTACCTACCATATCTGCTTATAATTATTATTTTTTCTTCTTACGGGCAGTCAATAAAATCAGTCAGTCCAAGCTCATCGCAACAAAATATTTATCTACCCGTTTCAATAAGCGGTACCAATACCCATTTTGTTTCCGCTTCCAACACACAAGTATATTTTGTACAAGGGAGCACAACTATTTATTCTGATTATGTAGATGCTTTAACCAATACTTCACTGAACGCCTATTTCTATTTTCCTTTTGGATATCCCACGG
>CAILAF010000551.1 GCA_903832075.1 uncultured Chitinophagaceae bacterium | reverse complement strand
TTCTGTGGATTCGGATTAATTACTGTGCCAGAATTAGTAACTGCAGAAGATTGGGGATTACTGGTACCTTCATACCAAGAAAAATTCCCTGAAGCCTTTACCAATTTGGAATCTAAAGTAATAGTACCATTGGTTGCACAAATATTTATATCCGAGCCAAGGTCAGGTTTTTTTAATGTTACATTCTGGCATCCGTTGATAAATGAAATATCATCAACCGCAAAATCATCGCCTTGAGCTGTATTAGGATGTGAAGTTAATTCATTGAATGATATTGTAGCAGATGTCATGGCACCTGAATACCATGTTGCAGTGACTTGTGTCCATTCGCCATTTGCCGGTTCATTTGCAGAAAAATTAGTCGAAACTCCCAAAGGAGCACCATTTACATAAAATTGTAAAACAGGCGGAGAATCTTGATCCATAAGGGCTACCCATGAGGAGAAATAATAAGTCTGGTAAGGAATTACGTTAACACTTTCCTTCCAGATAGATGAAGCGTTGCCGGCACCGTCAATAAACATGGCATAGGAACCTGTATGAGGAAAAGTATTGGGCGTCATATTGGCGCAACCAAAGCAGAACTGCCATCCATTTTGTCTAACAGAGTATGATCCTACCTGACTATAACAACTTGGATCAGAACAAACTCTACTGGAGTCAATAAACAGATAATCACTGGTAAAGCCTAAATGATTTTGAGATACATTGCCCTTCTCAAAATCGCCATTGACAATGGCTTGCACAACAGGAACATTCGTACATTGAGCATTCAGTTCCTGCATCATTAGAAAGAAAAATCCAGCTATTAAAATAAACGTAATTTGATTTTTATTCATTAAAGTCATTAACACATATAATATGGTGCTCAGTGAATTTTTGGACTAAATAGAATTAATGTTAAAATTAACATACTTTTATGTATTTTAGCTAGGTATGTTACGTAAAATAATCCTCAAAATACGAAAACAATGAAGGAGCTAATTATAAAATAAATTACAATTATATTTTTGTAATTTATTGAAATGACTGGTGCATTGACCAAATCAGGTTGAATTAAATTTCTATATTCCAGCCGAAGATAAAATCCTTTGAATCAACTTGCCAAATAGAAAAGCAATTAATGGGTTAAAATTGATAAAATGCGCCGGCCTTTCCACTGGAGGGAATCTAACTCCCATAGATTAGGAGAGAGTTTAACAATTATTTAAGGCTACAGCATTCTATTTTGTGTGTATAAAATAAAAAGTCGCTGAAATAAGTTAATTTACAGCGACTTTCATTTTATGTCAGTGACCCCGACAAGATTCAAACTTGTAACCTTCTGATCCGTAGTCAGATGCACTATTCAGTTATGCTACGGGGCCGAAATAAAATGCAAACCTACATGTTTTTTGTTAATTTCACAAATACCTTTTTGAAAAGGTCTCAAAACACGCGGTTTATAGACAAATACAGCTCGAAATTGTTTATCATTCATAGGTACAGGTCTTACGTACCACAAATTTTACAGTTAAGCACTCACACCAAAATGTCGCTA
>CAILAF010000550.1 GCA_903832075.1 uncultured Chitinophagaceae bacterium | reverse complement strand
CAATAATTTTTTTCATCACTGCACTTGTTGCCGGTGCAAACTCACTAGGTTTTAATATTACACAATTACCTGCGGCTATTGCGCCAACCAATGGAGTGAACAATAATTGTAGCGGATAATTCCATGGACCAATAATTAAAACAACACCTAAAGGCTCGTGCATTACAAAACTGCTGGAAGGAAGATTTAACAAATTTGTTGAAGTTCTATCTTGTTCCATCCAAGATTCTAAATTGCGGATAGCAGCATTAATTTCTGCAATTAAAAATCCATTTTCAGTTACCCAACATTCTTCTTTACTCTTTTTTAAATCAGTATCTAAAGCATCGTAAATTTCTTGCTCATACTTTTCTACTGCGGCTTTCAGGGCATTTAATTGTTTTTTTCTGAAAGCATATTTTTTTGTTGCACCTGTTTCAAAATATGTTCGCATGGCTTGCAAAATTTCAATGATATTTGTTTCCATAATTTATAATTGCCAACAAGTTAAGATTTGTTTAATGAAATATTTCATCACATAATTATGCTGTAATTTATTATAATTAAGTACATTCATTGCTGCTTAAACATTCTAACAATTGTTATGAAAATAAAATCAAATCAAATCCCCCAAAACAATTCTCGCCGTTCATTTATTCGCAATGCAGCATTAGCTGCTGCCGGATTTTATATTATTCCGCGTCATGTATTAGGTCGTGGTTTTATTGCACCAAGTGATAAATTAATGATTGCCGGTATTGGTGTCGGAGGTAAAGGAGAAGGCGATTTATTTAACTTTTACAAAAGCGGCAAAGCAGAAATTATTGCTTTATGTGATGTGGATGATAGGCAAAGTAAAAAATCAAGAGAGCGTTATCCGAAAGCAACTTATTATAAAGATTTTCGGGAAATGTTAGATAAAGAGCATAAAAACATTGATGCAGTCTCTGTTTCAACACCCGATCACATGCATGCTGTGTGTGCAATGGCTGCCATTCAATTGAATAAACATGTGTATGTTCAAAAACCAATTTCGCATGATATTTATGAAGCAAGAATGATGACTGAAGCTGCTCGTAAATATAAAGTAGTAACACAAATGGGCAATCAAGGTTCATCAGGTGATGGTGTTCGGCAATTACGCGAATGGTTTAATGCAGGAATTATTGGTGATGTGCATACGGTGTATTGTTTTACTGATCGTCCTGTTTGGCCACAAGGAATTGCATGGCCCGATAAAGCTTTATCCATTCCAAAAGAATTAGATTGGAATTTATGGTTAGGCACTGCACCGAATAAAGATTATATAGAAAATTTAATTCCATTTAATTGGCGTGGATGGTGGGATTATGGTACAGGTGCATTAGGAGATATGGGTTGTCATATTATTGAAGCACCTTATCGTGTATTAGGATTAAAATATCCTGTTGCAGCAGAATGCAGTGTGGCAACGCGTTACATCAGAAATTGGAATAGAGCATATTATCCTGAAAGCGGACCAACTTCTTCTCATATCACATTTACATTTAACGATAAACACAATAATCCAACAATAAAATTACATTGGATGGATGGCGGTATTCAACCGGAACGTCCTGAAGAATTATTACCGAATGAACAATTTGGTGATGGTGGTAATGCAGTTTTATTTATTGGAAAAAAAGGGAAAATGATGTGTTCTACTTATGGTGAAAATCCACAATTATTGCCTACAAGTAAAACAAATGATGTTAATGTAAAACAAACAATACAAAGAATTCCGGGCGGAGCTGATTCGCATTATAAAGCTTGGGTGGAAGCTTGCATTGCAGGTTATGAAAGTAATGAACACAAAAATTTAAGTTCTCATTTTGATTTAGCCGGACCATTAACTGAAATTGTTTTGATGGGAAATTTAGCGATTAGAAGTTATGATATTAAAAAAGCAAAAGCAACTAACAAATATGAATTTGAATATCCGGGACGATATATAAAATTATTATGGGATGGAGATAATATGAAGATCACCAACTTTGATGATGCCAATCAATTTGTAAAAAGAAATTACAGAGATGGTTATAGTTTGGGAGTTTGATGAATGAATTATTCAGAATAAAAAAGCCGGAGGATAAAAATCTTCCGGTTTTTTTTATTAACATTTTTTATAATTAAAACCATTTCATAGACAACATAAAGATAATTATTTTATTTCAAATTTTTTCATGTAAGCAGCATCAGCTTCTGCACTTTTTATAGGCGTGGTATTTTCGAAATATTCTTGTTCAACAATAAAATAATTTAAGCCATTGTCTATTCCGGTTTTTAAGATTTTTTCAAAATTAATTGAGCCGGTTCCAATTACGCAGGAAGAATTTTTATTATCAGGTAATGGTGTTTTCATTCTGTCTTTAACATGGCACAATCTGAAACGATTTTTATATTTTTTAAAATAAACTTCCGGATCAATGCCGGCAGTTACCACCCAATAAATATCCATTTCAAAATCAACTAAATTTTTATCGGTATTATCCATCATTACTTCTTGCGGAATTTGGCCATCCATTGCTTTCCAAGAATAATCATGATTGTGATAAGCGAATCGAATGCCGTTCTTTTTACAAACCTCTCCGCATTTATTAAATTCATCTGCAAATTTTTTAAAATCGTCGATAGATTTTTGTGGCCCTTTCCAAGGACAAATTAAATACTTCATTCCAATCTCTGCAGCTTCCGCAGCTTTACGTTCAAAATCTTTTTGAATATCACAATGACTTGAAATAATTTTTATACCAAGATCATCCAGGTATTTTTTAAATTCTTTATTAGTCATTCCCCAAAACATTCCATTTTTCCCTTCAAAACTTTCTATATAATTATAACCGAAAGATGCAACTTGTTTAATAGATTCTTTTGCATTTATAGCCATATCTTCTTTAATGCTATACAACTGCAAACCAAATGCTGGTAATTTTTTTCCTGCAAGAAAATCATTACCAATAATGGATGATAATTTTCTAACGGGAGATGTTAATGCCAATGCAGAAACTCCACCGAGTTTTATAAAATTTCTTCTCGAACTAGACATGTTGAATCAATTAAAAGTTAATAATGAAGAATTAAAAATGAAGAAATATTATTTTCATTTTTAGTTTTAAGTTTTTCTTTTATGATGTTGCCCAAGCTTTTTCGCCTTTTGTATATGGCACACAACCTTCGTATTTGCCCGGAATGGCAACATAGCGCAAAACCTTTGTGGCACCCACTTCTGAAGTAAAGAATCCCGACAATGTAAGTTGTTTCATCATTGTAAAATAATGATTGGATTCAAACTCAAAATTTTTATCATGTTCTTTACTGGCTTTTTCTCTTTCCACTTTTTCTTTCTCACTTTTATTTTTCTGAAATTCTTTTGCTTCTTTATCAATTACAACAAGTAAAGATTTTTTTTTCTCATCTGTTGCTTTTATAAATCCTGTATTAAACATTTTATTACAAGCATCATCTAATTGTTTAATGCCTGCATGAAATATTTTTTGTTCTTTCGCTGTATAACAATCATTTACCATTACGGTCATGTATTTACCTACTTGTGCATCTTTTGCGCCTGGTGTATTTGTTTTAGGAAGAATTGTTTCTGCTACTTCATCTAAAAAAATAATATCGTCGTCGGTAAACATTAAACCATTTCCTGCTTTTTCATTTTTACAGCCACTCAATAAAAATTCTCCTCCAATTACAACACCCCCTGTTGCTAATGCAATCATTTTTAAAAGTTCTCTTCTTTCCATTGTGTAACGATTTTAAATGTTGGATTTTAAATTATTTAAAGATTTCCTTTTTTTAATTCCTCAACTGCATGTGCAGCTGCTCGTGCAGTAAACGCCATATAAGTTAATGATGGATTAACACAAGATGCAGATGTCATGAATGAACCATCGGTTACAAAAACATTTTTTGCATCCCAAACTTGATTCCATTTATTTAATACAGATGTTTTAGCATCCTTACCCATCCGTGCGGTTCCCATTTCATGTATACCACGACCGGGTGTTCCATCACCATCCCATTTATTTACATTCTTAACACCTGCAGCTTCTAACATTTCAGCAGCATCATTCATCATATCAACACGCATTTTCAATTCATTTTCTTTCAACTCACAATCAATTGATAAAACATTTAATCCCCATTTATCTTTTTTCGTTTTATCTAATGTTACTTTATTGTCTGCATTCGGTAACATTTCACCAAAGCCACCAATGCCCATTGTCCAACCACCGGGTTCAGTCAATGCATCTTTAAATTCACCTCCAATATTTAATTCTGCAATTTCTCTTCCCCAACCTTGTCTGCTACCGCCACCTTGATAACCAAAGCCACGCAAGTAATCGCGTTTATCACCAAATAAATTTCTATAACGTGGAACATAAACGCCATTAGCTCTTCTACCAAAAACATATTTATCTTCATACCCATCAACTTTTCCACTTGCACCAACACCTAAATGAT
>CAILAF010000549.1 GCA_903832075.1 uncultured Chitinophagaceae bacterium | reverse complement strand
GTAATGAACAAAATAATTATAGTTATTACAGCATTAACAATTTCTGGATGTGCAACTATTTTTAGTGATAGTTCCGATAAAATCAGTATTCATTCAAATGTTCCAGATGCAAAGATAATCGTTAATGGAAATAATGTAGGAGTTGGTTCTGCAGTTTATACATTACCAAGGGATAAAACAGCCATTATTACCGCACGAAAAAAGGGTTGTGATGATATGTCTGTGCCTACTGAACAATCTATCAATAAAGTAACATTTTTCAATTTATTTTTCGCTATTGGATATTTAGTTGATGCATCTTCAGGTGCTATACATAAAGCAGACCCAACTGATTATACAGTTTCTCCCAACTGCAGTGACTTGTGAGTATGTAATGAAAAAAATAATTATAGTTATATCAATATTAATAATTTCTGGATGCGTTTCTCCTTATTCTAAATTCTATACGGATAATACAGGTGGTGATGATATTACTAAGGATAAAAAATATATTATCACTAATAATGAACCAGAAGTTAGACAAGGAACTGATCCTATAAATGATCAACTATTAATGTTAGAAAATGGTTATTTTATGATTGGTAGTTCAGTATTTAATGCTGGAAATGTGAGCGAAGAAGGTGCTATATCAAAAGCAAAAGAAATACACGCTTCAGTTGTATTATTGTGTTCAAGATATAGTGAAACAGAATCAGGATATACACCATTAACATTACCTAATACTTCTACTTCATCAACTACAGCAAATGGGAACATATACGGACAAGGTGGGGCAGTATCATATAATGGAACATCTAATACAACTTATAATGGGACAAAAACAACTTATATTCCATTTTCTGTTAAAAAGTATGATTATGCCGCATCATATTGGGTAAAAAGAAAACCCCCAATATTTGGTATTATTCCAACACCATTAGATCAAGAAGTTCATAAAAAAATTGGAACTAATAAGGGTATGTTAGTTGCTGTTGTTATTAAAGGTTCACCTGCTTTTTATGCTGATATATTTAAAAATGATATTTTATTAAAAATAAATGATGATGTGATTTTTGATAATGATAGTTTTACAAGATCAATTAATAAAAATGCCGATAAAGATGTTGATGTAATAATAATTAGAGATGATAAAGAGTTACACAAAATGATAAAATTTGGACAATTACAGAATTGAATATTTTATTCATATATGTTTTCTCATAATATGTCCATTCTTTAATTTATCTATTCAAAATCTTCAGGTAATTTTGGGAGTTTATGATCCTATTTTATCCCTACTGTACTAGCAGCAAAAAACCAAATCAAAGCACCTATACTACCTATAAGTCCATACCCAGTAGTTGATGATAAATTTATAAAATAAAAAAGGACGCCAAAAACAATAGCAAAAATAATAGCCCTACGTAAAACCCAAAATAAAACTATAGAAATAACGCCTATGAAACCAATAATTATTGGTAAAGAGATAAAAAACAAGACTGCTAAAATTATCCCACCAGCAATTTCAAACATATTTTCTTCTTTTAAATAGAGTGAGTTAGGTTGAAGTATACAGGCTATGATTTGAAGAAGATTAGTTTCATCAAAATGATTGAATGATAAAATGAAATGATATATCACGGGAAAAACTGAGAACGCCAGAAACCACTTATAACGATGTTATTAGTCCTAATATTGTAAGTGAATCCTTTACGCAAAGAGTGTTTAGAAAGTTACTTTGGCAAGTGATTTAATCATCTAAAAATACTAGTATTAAGTGTTCTTTTCCCGTCTTTTTCTTTTTGCATTATTAATTCCATATCCCTCATTCCAGCAAACAAATCATTACTATCTTCGTCTAAACTTTCTTCAAAAGATTTATGACTATCTCTTTCGTCGTCAAATTGAGGGTCAATTTCATAAAGATATTCTTGAAGATCAACAAAACATTCAAATACTTTATCTAACTTATTGTGGACTAATTTTAGTCTTTCATTTAGATACCAACCGTGAGCAAACCACAGTACTACCGCAGTGCCAATAACAGTTCTTTCAATATCGCTTTCAAACATATAAAAATCCTTAAAAATTATAATTATTTTTCAACATCATTTTTCTTACTTCAAAATCAGTTTTACCTTTGGGTTTATTTGGATTATCTGTAACGAACTGTTCTAGTGTTAGAGTTTTATCTCGGTGTAATAGATTATTTTGTAATTTTCTTTTCTTCTACTGATAATTTCTCTAATCCAGTCATCAAATTTTTTGTTAATTCAAGCGTACATAAAGTAAACTTCCAACTCTCTTTTTCCCAGATTTCTTTAGTTGTTAATGATGATAATTTGAACCCAGTATCTAAACCGTCTTTTATTAAAGAAAGTTTTATTACTCCATCAAATGGTAGTTCTTTTGATCTTGCTTTTGATATTGACGTTAATAAATCAACTCCACCTTTTTTATCTACATAAACAGAACACTTTCCGCCATTTTCACAACGATTTTCTGCTACTCTATAATTCTCTAATCCTTTTTCAT
>CAILAF010000548.1 GCA_903832075.1 uncultured Chitinophagaceae bacterium | reverse complement strand
GTGCCCACAAAAGGAATCGAACCTTCACTCCCTTGCGAGAACCAGATTTTGAGTCTGGCGCGTCTACCAATTCCGCCATATGGGCTTTAAACGGGTTGCAATATTAATGCATGAATTGTTTACAACAAAAGTTTTTTTATTTCAATACTAAATGAATACTTTAAATCGATCATAACAATTCTTTTCTAAAAATTCTCTATCATCAGGATGTGCGATATCAATAAGTGCTTTAGCACGTTGCCGTAAATTTTTTCCATATAAATACGCCACACCAAACTCTGTTACAACATAATGAATATGTCCACGAGTAGTAACTACACCTGCACTTTCGCGTAAATGTGGAACAATACGAGGAACACCTTTTGCAGTTCTACTTGTTAATGCAATAATAGGTTTGCCGCCTTCGCTCAATGCAGCACCACGCATAAAATCCATTTGTCCACCAATTCCGCTGAATTGAATCTGACCAATGCTATCAGCACAAACTTGCCCTGTAATATCTACTTCAATGGCACTATTAATCGCCATCACTTTATTATTTCTGCGAATAACATGTGGATCATTTACATAATCAATATCTAAAAATGCAAAAGCAGGATTATCGTTTACATAATCATATAATTTTTTTGTACCAATTGCAAAACTTGTCACAAATTTATTAGGGTGGATTTTTTTAAATTTATTATTAATAACATCTTTTTCCATCAAATCAATAACTCCATCGCTACACATTTCAGTATGTACTCCCAAATTTTTATGATTGTATAATGATTTTAAAACCGCATCCGGAATTGTGCCAATGCCCATTTGTATTGTACTGCCATCATCAATTAACTCAGCAATATGTTTTCCAATGATTAATTCATTCTTGCCGGTTTTTGCACCATAATCAACCTCCGGCAATGGTTCTTCATGATAAACCATTTTAAAAAACCGGTCAGTATGAATTAATCCATCACCATGTGTTCTGGGAACTGCAGGATTAACTAATGCAATAATTCTTTTTGCATTATTAACTGCTGAACGAGCAATATCAACTGATACACCCAATGAACAATAACCATGTTGATCCGGCGGTGAAACCTGTACCAATGCTGCATCTAACGGAAGTATTTTTTTATTGAATAAGTCAGGAATATCACTTAAAAAAACAGGAATAAAATCTGCTCTGCCATTGTTTACTGCATCACGAACAGAAGCAGAAACAAACATACAATTGATATGAAATGAATCGGCATATTGCGGTTGGTCGATTACTATATCTCCCTGCACAGTTATAAAAACTAATTCAACATTTTTTAAGCGATGAGATTGTTCTGCTAATTTTTTAAAAAAATAGAGGGGTGTACAAGCACTTCCATGCACAAATATTCGATGATTGCTTTGAATTGTAGATAATGCTTCTTCGGCAGTTACATACTGATAAGGATGAACCATATTTTATTTTTTATTATCGGTGCAAAGAAATAATAGTGCGTTTAAATAATCAATGATATTTATTAGCTTTCGAAATAATAAATATCATACTATTATTAATGATTTAAAGATGGCGAAACGATTCTGTCTAAATATTTTTTCTTATAGTAATACTCTTTTACTTGCAACAATTCTTTTTCGGAAGTAATATCATCTTGATAATACTCCACAATTTCTTTAACGGATTCATAAATTTCTTTGTTTAAACTTGCAACTTGCAACTTGCAACTTGCAATTTTTTCTTCATCATTCTCCATTTTGGCTTCCTGCAGTTGTTCATTTATTTCCATGACTTCCATTAAAAAATTTGAAGGCAAATTATATTTTTCATCT
Source organism: uncultured Chitinophagaceae bacterium (assembly GCA_903832075.1). Classification (GTDB taxonomy): domain Bacteria; phylum Bacteroidota; class Bacteroidia; order Chitinophagales; family Chitinophagaceae; genus CAILAF01. The sequence goes on along the minus strand of CAILAF010000548.1, from coordinate 3,582 downwards.
TCTTGCATTAACCCTTTTAATTGCAAAAGATATTTAATGGTTTCATCAAAAGAATTAAAAATTTTAAACGCTTTATTAATATGTGATGATTTTTCTAAAGCTTCAGCTTGTTCATCATCTGTTTCATTTCCAAAAAAATCGGGATGACATTTTCTGCTTAAAGCATAAAATTTTTGTTTGATGATATTGGCATCAACTTTTAATGAAATGGGAATATCATATAATTCAAAATAGTTCATTACAGCAGATTATTTTTTACATTGCACTCAAAGTTACCGATAATGCTAACGATTGGACTTATTAAAGAAGGAAAAGTTCCTGCAGATAACCGTGTGCCACTTACTCCTAACCAATGTAAATGGATCCAGAAAAATTTTAGTAATATAAAAATCATTGTAGAATCCTCGCCACATAGATGTTTCAGCGATCATGAATATATTCATCATGGTATTGAAGTGAAAGAAAATTTATCAGAATGTGACGTCTTGATGGGTATAAAAGAAGTGCCAATTGAAAATTTGATTGCCAATAAAACTTATTTATTTTTTTCTCATACAAAAAAGAAACAAGCTTTTAACAGAAACTTATTTCAAGAAATGATGAGAAAAAAAATAACATTGATTGATTATGAATGTTTAGAACACGATGATGGTCAGCGTATCATTGGTTTTGGTTTTTTTGCCGGAATTGTTGGTGGTCATAATGGTATCATGTGTTATGGAAAGAGAACAGGATTGTTTGATTTAGGAAGAGTATATGAAGTAAAAGATTATCGCAATCTCATTCATACTTATTTCGGTATAAAGTTGCCGAATGTACGCATTGCGGTTACAGGAAGTGGCAGAGTGGCACATGGTGTTGTAGAAATAATGAATTTAATGGGTGTTACTGAAGTTGAGCCCGATGAATATTTAGAAAAAAAATTTTCTTATCCGGTGTATGTTCAATTAAAAGGTCATGAATTATATACGCACGAAAAATTAAAAACGTACAAGCGCGAACATTTTCATGAACATCCTGATGAATATAGAAGTCGTTTTTTGCCTTATATACGATGCACAGATATTTTGATGAATGGAATTTATTGGGAAAATAAAATGCCTAGGCTTTTTGAGAAAGAAGATATTGATGAACATTTTACCATTAAAACTATTTCTGATATTACTGATGATGCCGGTGGTTCTGTTCCGGTTAATTTAGGAGATGTAGCGATAAAAGATTTAGTGTATGGTGTAAATAAGAAAACATTTGAAAAGACTGTTCCTTATTTGCCTGAAAGTATTGATATCATTGCCGTTGGTAATTTGCCGAATGAATTGCCAAGAGATGCAAGCAGATATTTTGGTGAGCAATTAATTAAGTTTGTTTTGGATGATTTAAGAAAAGGAGGAAGTGAACTTTTAGATAAATCAACTATGTTAAAAAACGGTCAATTAACAAAACCGTTTGAATATTTAAGTGATTATGCAGGATTATAATCCTTGAAAAATTAGAAATGCAAATAATAATCTTTCATCAACTTTTTAAATTCATTTGAATAATTATTCCATTTATCTTTAATAATTATTTCACTTTGTTTTGTTGCTATTGATTGTTTTGAAAATAATAACATTGTTCTGAAATAAGAATGATGTGGTGTTTGCTTTACAAATATTTTTTCTTTTATGAAAAAATTTTCTGGCAAACATAATTGTTCAAAATATTCAGTTCGATGGTAAGGTAACAATACCGCAAACTTTCCATCATCTTTTAAATTTATTTTTATCGATTGCAGTAATTCTTCTAAACTTAATTCTGAACTATGCAGTGCAAGATTTCGTTTATCATCTATGCTTTTTAAATCGTTATCGAAAAATGGCGGATTGGAAATAATGAAATCATACAATTGATTTGTTTGATTAAAATTTTGAATGGAAACATGATGAACATTCAAAATTTTTTTCCATGATGATACCTGAAAGTTATACATAGACTGATTTGCAGCTTGCCCATCAATTTCTATGGCATCGATAATTATCTCATTATTTTTTTGAGCAATCATTAAAGAAAGTAAACCGGTTCCTGTTCCAATATCTAAACAATGTTGAATTTTAAATGTTGAATTTTGAATGAGAGATGCACACCAAGCACCAAATAAACATGCATCGGTTGTTACTTTCATTGCACAATATTCTTGCTGAACAGTAAACTGCTTGAATTGAAAATAATTGTTAGACACTTAGAATGATTACTTTTTAATCTCAGTCAATAAATCATCTAAATCCAAATGTTCAGTTACCATTTGTAAATTATTATCTGCATCATAGGGCCATTGTTCTTTTGGTTTATCCCAATATAATTCAACTCCGTTTCCATCAGGATCATTTAAATACAAAGCTTCCGAAACACCATGATCAGCAGCACCGCTTAACGGATATTTTTCATCAATCAATCTTTGTAATGCAATTGCCAAATCTTTTCTTGTTGGATATAAAATAGCAGTATGATATAAGCCAGGAATATTGACTGGTGCAGGTTTCGCGCCTTTGCTATGCCAAGTATTTAAACCAATATGATGATGATAACCACCTGCCGAAATAAATGCAGCTTGGGTTCCAAATTTTTGCATTAATTGAAAACCTAAAATATCTTGATAAAATGATAAAGCTTTATCAATATCAGAAACTTTCAAATGAATATGACCAATTTTAGTGTTTGAAGGAATTGTGTAAGACATAATGAATTGCTTTTTTTACAAAGTTGAGTTAATTGTATGAACTAATTTTTCGGGAAATGAAAAAAGACTGTTCCATTTATTTATTGAAACAGTCTTTAAATTACTTTGATTAATATAACTTACTTTTCTGCAACAATACTTGCAGTTAAATATTCGAGATTTAATCTTGCAATGTTTGAAATTGAAATTTCTTTAGGACAAGTTGCTTCACAAGCACCAGTATTTGTACAAGCACCGAATCCTTCTTTGTCCATTTGTGCAACCATATTCATTACACGAGAATGACGTTCAGGTGCGCCTTGAGGTAACAAAGCTAAATGCGAAACTTTAGCAGATAAGAACAACATAGCAGAACTATTTTTACAAGCTGCAACACAAGCACCACAACCAATACACATAGCTGCTGCAAAAGATGCATCTGCTTTATCTTTATTAATCGGCAATGAATTTCCATCAACAGCATTACCTGTATTTACTGATATAAAACCACCAGCCTGAACAATTCTATCAAGTGGACTTCTATCAACAATTAAATCTTTAATTACAGGGAAAGCCTTTGCACGCCAAGGTTCTATGGTAACAGTTTCTCCATCTTTAAATGCTCTCATGTGCAATTGACATGTTGTATTTCCCTTCCATTCACCATGTGGTTTTCCATTGATATATAAAGAACACATACCACAAATACCTTCGCGACAATCATGATCAAATGCAATTGGTTCTTGATTATCATTAATCAATTGTTCATTTAATATATCTAACATTTCAAGAAAAGACATTTCAGAAGAAATATCTTTTACTTGGAAAGATTGAAATCCACCTTTATCATCTTTATTTTTTTGACGCCAAATTTTTAACGTCAAGTT
>CAILAF010000547.1 GCA_903832075.1 uncultured Chitinophagaceae bacterium | reverse complement strand
TGAAACATGATTAATTATTTACTTGAAACTTGTTACCTGAAACTTGCAACTGTATTATTTCAAACGTAATAAGCGCATAACAAAATCTTTGTTGGCAGCACCAACAATACCTTTTTTGTTCATTTCTCTTTTTCTTTTCTTAGATTTTTTGGTAAGAATATGGCGTTTGAAAGCTTTTTGAAAAGTGATTTCGCCAGTACCAGTTACTTTAAAGCGCTTTTTTGCGCTTGAGTTTGTTTTTACTTTTGGCATATAAATAATCTGTTAAGATTACACCCTGCTGGCGGTATTCACAGGAATACACTTGTTGAGCCTTACGGGAAAAATTTGGAGTGCAAAAGTAGGGGTTTACAGCTAAATAACAAGCATTTATTGAGAGAGTAATACTAAAGTCAATAAAAAAACACTCATTGTGAGTGTTTTTTATAATTATGCGGCTGTTTCTTTTTTCTTTTTGTTCGATTTTGGTGTAAGCATTAAAAACATTCGCTTGCCTTCTAATTTCGGTAAACTTTCCGGTTGACCTACCTCGGCTAAACGTTCTGCAAACTTTAATAAAACCAACTCTCCTCTTTCTTTAAATTGAATAGCTCGTCCTTTAAACTGAACGTATGCTTTTACTTTATTTCCGTCTGCTAAAAATTTTTCTGCATGTTTTGCTTTAAAATCAAAATCATGATCATCAGTGCCAGGCGTAAAACGAATTTCTTTTACTTCGCTTTGCTTAGCATTGGCTTTCATTTCCTTTTCTTTCTTCTTCTTCTCGTAAAGAAATTTCTTATAGTCAATTGCTTTACAAACAGGAGGATCTGCATTGGGAGATATTTCTACCAGATCTAATTCTAAATCACGTGCAATGCGTAAAGCTTCATTTGTAGGATAAACGCCAACAGTAACATTGTCGCCCACTAAACGTACTTGTGGTACTCTGATTCTTTCGTTGATTCTGTGTTCAGGTTCTTGTTGTCTTTGAAATCTGGGGTTGAATCTTCCTCCACCCCCGCCCATATTTCCTCTAAAAGGTAATGCCATTAAAACTTGTTTGGTTAAAAATATAAATTAAAAGTAATGATAAATTTTTCTATTCACCCGATTTACGTTGTGCAATTTCATCCACAACAGTGTTAATAAACTCTTCTGTTGTTTGTGTACCTAAATCTCCCTTGCCTTGCCGACGTACCGAAAGCTTGCCTTCATTCATTTCTTTTTCGCCAATCACTAACATATAAGGCACCCGACTAAGTTCTGCTTCACGAATTTTTTTACCAATCTTTTCATTGCGTTCATCTACTTCAACTCTTATTCCTGCTTTCAATAATTTATTCTGCAATTCAACTGAATAAGGAGCAAATTTTTCACTTATTGGAAGAATCTTTACCTGAACAGGTGCTAACCATACAGGAAACTTTCCTGCATAATGTTCTAATAAAAATCCAATAAAACGTTCATGTGTTCCTAATGGTGCACGATGAATGATTAATGGAATTTCCGATTCATTATTTTGATTAGTGAATGATAATTTAAAATTACGCGGTTGTGCAAAATCAACCTGATTAGTTGCTAAAGTAAATTCTCTTCCGATCGCACTCCATATTTGAACATCAATCTTAGGTCCGTAAAACGCACCTTCACCCTTTACTTCAACAAATGGAACGCCTGTTTCGATTAAAACATTTCTAACTAATTCTTCTGTTTCTAACCAAAGTTCGGGTTCATTAATATATTTCTGCCCTAATTTTTCAGGATCATGCAAGCTCAATCGCATCACATATTTATCTATTCCAAATATTTTAAAATATTTGAGATACATATCATTCACCGCTTTAAACTCATGTGCAAACTGTTCTTTACTGCAATAAATATGTGCATCATTCATGTGCAAACAACGAACACGCATTAATCCAAATAACTCACCACTTTGTTCGTAACGATAACAAGTTCCATATTCTGCAAGACGATAAGGTAAATCTCTATAGCTCTTTGGTTCTGCATCATATATTTTATGATGATGCGGACAATTCATTGCTTTTAAATAATATTTCTCTCCATCCATTTCCATTGGTGGAAACATACTATCGGCATAATAAGGTAAATGACCACTTGTTAAGTATAAATTCTCTTTGGCAATATGTGGTGTAACTACTCTTTTATATCCGGCAGCTAATTCAGTTTCTTTAGCTAATTTTTCTAATTCTTCAATGATCACTGTTCCATTAGGCATCCATAAAATAAGCCCTGCACCAATATCATCATTCATTGTATAAATGCCTAACTCTTTACCTAATTTTCTGTGATCGCGTTTCTTTGCTTCTTCCAACATTAATAAATATGCATCCAATTCTTTTTGTGTAGGAAATGTAACACCATATACACGTGTCAACATTTTATTCTTCTCATCTCCTTTCCAATAAGCACCGGCAATACTTGTTAATTTGATAGCTTTAATAAATCCGGTATTAGGAATATGCGGACCACGGCATAAATCTGTAAAACCTCCTTGCGTATAAAAAGTAATATTACCATCCTGCAAATTTTGCAAGAGATCTAATTTATATTCATCTCCTTTTTCTGAAAAATAATTAATGGCTTCACTTTTAGAAATTTCTTTTCTGATGTAAACATTATTTTGTTTAGCCAATTCATTCATCTTCTTTTCTAAATCCAATAAATCATCTTCATTTATTTGTTGCCCACCCAAATCTATATCATAATAAAAGCCTCTGTCAATTGCCGGACCAACCCAAAATTTCGCCCCTGGAAACTTATTTTCAACAGCTTCTGCCATTAAATGCGCAGAGGAATGCCAGAAAGTTGATTTACCATCTGTATCATCCCATGTTAATAATTTTAAATTTGCATCTTCAGTAATTGAACGGGTTGCATCCCAAACTTGTCCATTAACACTGGCTGCCAATACTTTTCTTGCCAAACCTTCACTGATACTTTTGGCAATATCCAGTGCAGTTATACCACTTTCGTATTGACGAATTGCGCCATCGGGAAAACTAATGTTGATCATATTTACTTGCTCTGCTCTTGTTTTAAAGTTTGCAAAAATAACTAAAAGCAATGAGCTATCAGCTATTAGCTAAGAAAAATCTTAACGCTTCTTTATCAAGCAACTCATCAATGCAATTGTAGTTTTGCATAATGAAATTGATTTGTACTTCGGTATTCATTTTATTGTTTTCATTTTTCTCCTATTCACAAAAAAATATCATTGGTGTTTGGCAAGGATATTTTGTGCAACAAAGCACCAATCCTTTTAATGGTAGAATAACAGAAGATAAATATAAGTTTGAGATACAAATCAATCAATTACCCGACAATTCATTGGAAGGTGTTACTTATTCCTATAAAACAACCGTCTTTTACGGAAAAGCTGCTTTTCATGGCATTTATAACAAAGCAACAAATAATGTTTTGATTAAAGAATTGAAAATGCTTGATTTGAAAATAAGTGACCAATCCGTTCCTTGTTTAATGACATGCTATCTCGATTACACGAAAGAAGGAAAATTAGAAACACTATCAGGAAATTATACAAGTTTAAATGCTGATGCAAAATCTGATTGCGGCGATGGAACCATTTATTTAAAAAAAGTTCAAGAATCTGATTTTAAGAAAGAAGACTTCTTAGTTAAAAACCCTTCACTGGTTATTAATAAAGTACCAACTACGAATAATATAAAATCGTTACAATCTGCATTAGGTTTAATACCCGATGGTGTTGCCGGACCAAAAACATTACAACTACTGAAGCAAAAATTACCAGAGTTTAATGGAAAATTAGATGATTATGATAGCATTGGTATTAAAAATTTAATTGCAAAAATTAAAAAACAAAATAATACTATCACTCCTATTACGGCAAAACCTTCATTAATAAAAAAAGATTCGGTCATCAAAAAAAATATAACCCCACATGCAATTGTTACCCATAAGCCAATTATAACATCTAAAGAAGAAGAGTTTGTAAATCGTAAACCAAAAGAAACTATTAAATCTGATACAGTTGCAAATACAAGAATGATCAATCCCGAAAACAGAGTCGATCAAAAAATAGTTGCGATTCCTAAAATTTTACAAGAACGTGCAAATAATTTAATGAATATAGTTGAGATCGCCGAAAGCGATGTGCAGATTGATTATTATGATAATGGCGAAATTGATAATGATACAATTACTGTCTATCACAATAATAAGTTAGTGGTTAATCATGGAAGATTAAGTTATTCTCCTATCACAATACATATTAAATTAACCGAACAAGAGCCTGTTCATGAAATTATTACAGTAGCCGATAATTTAGGTGATATACCACCCAACACTGCATCAATGATCATTACTACTTCAAAAATTCGTAAAGAAGTTTTTATTACTTCTGATGAAAAAACAAATGCAAAAGTTATAATTGTTTACAAGCCTACCGAGACAAGTGTTAAGCGGGCGTATTAAATTCTTGTTTTATTTCATGTTAAAATCTGTTTTCGTAAGCAGCATTGAAATACATTTATGAAGTCTTTATTTTGATTTTGTTTTCATGTTTAAAAAATTACTGTACATATTTTTAATCACAGCATATTCATTGCATTTGCATGCACAAGGTTGTACCACATTAGGGCAAACTCCTGCAACAGCATTTCCTGTTTGCGGTGTTAATTTATTTAATCAAACAACTGTTCCTACTTGTACAAATAAGACTGTAAAAACATTTTGTAATGATGGTGTTACTTATTCTGATGCCAATCCATTCTGGTATAAATTCACATGTTATGCATCTGGAACATTAGGTTTCTTAGTAACTCCAAATGTACTAACGGATGATTACGATTGGATAATGTATGATATAACCAATCGAGATCCATCAACTGTTTACGACAGTACTAATTTTATTGTAACTTATAATTGGTCTGGTAATACAAGTTTAGAAAGTGCAAGAGGGTTTACAGGTATAACAGGAACTGCACCCAGCGGAACTACATCATTGGTTTGTGCTACGAATCCTAAAGAGTTGGGTGGAGCACCTCCTTATACTGATGCATCAACCATTAATCAAATGCCTAATATACTTGTAGGGCATACTTATTTATTAATGGTAAGTCATTTTTCCGGTACTAATCAAAGTGGTTACACACTTTCATTTGGTGGTGGTACTGCAAGTATAACTGATCCAGCCATTCCTAATTATATAAAAGCTTCAGGAATTTGCGGTGGAGATAAAATTTATATCAAACTAAGTAAACATATTCAATGTAAAACTATTGCATTAGATGGAACAGATTTTAGCTTATCACCTGCTACAGTTGCTATTAGCGAGGCAGCAGGTTATGGATGTAGTAATAGTTTTGATACTGATTCCATCATTGTTCAATTAAATAATCCTCTTCCGCCTGCTAATTATTCTATCATTCAAAAAGTAGGATCTGATGGTAATACTTTATTGGATAATTGTTATAACTCGGTTGTTGTAGGAACTTCATCTTCATTCACTATAACATCACAACAACTAATAAAAGCAGCTTTTACTTATCAAATTAATTATGGTTGTAAATATGATACGGTAAACTTTACAATGGGTGGACAAAACATAGTAACATGGAGTTGGAATTTTGATAATACTACTAACAGCTCAAATGTCAATCCATCTATTGTTTATACAATTTATGGACAGCATAATGCAACATTGTATGCCGCAAATAGTGTTTGTGCAGATACTGCAACTGCATCTTTTAATTTAATAAATGCTCCACTAAAAAGTGCTTTTACATGTGATGATTTTACTTGTCCAAATGATACCGTTCAATTCACCAATAACAGTATTGGAAATATTGCATCATGGTATTGGGATTTTGGCAATGGACAAATCAGTTTTTTAAAACAACCGCCTGCACAAAAATATCCATATGGAACAAACATGACTGATTATCCAATACGATTATCAATTAAAGATTCGATTGGATGTTCAGATACAACTTATAAGATTATTCAAGTAGCACCCAATTGTTATATAGCCGTACCTTCTGCATTTACACCAAACGGCGATGGCAAGAATGATTATTTATATCCCTTGAATGCTTACAAAGCAATTAATTTAACTTTCAAAGTATTTAATCGTTATGGCCAATTAATATTTTCTACCACCGATTGGACAAAAAAATGGGATGGTACTATTAATAGCATTCCTCAACAAAGTGGTACGTATGTTTGGATGTTAGAGTATACTGACAGAGATACCGGAAAAAAAATATTTCAAAAAGGAACAACTGTATTAATTAGATAAAAGCCATTGAATATTTTCAATGGCTTTTGTATAATGAAACAAGAAAATTTATTTTTGGATTGTAACACTATCAAAGAATGCTTGTTCATCACTTACTTTAGCATCTTTATTACTTGAATAAAAAGCAAATTGATGAAGACTTGCATCAATAAAGAAAAGATATGCAAATGCTTTACGACCTTTTAAATTAGGTGCAGTAGAATTTGTTCCATCAATTTCCAAGAATACCCCACTTTGTCCTTTGAAAGTTGTTTTTTCATTTTTACTAATAATAGCACCTGGCATTTGCTGTGTCATACCACCCACCATTTGATCCCACAAGGCATCTCCTTGTGATTGAATAATTTCAGTTGTTAATCCCATTGGAGAAAGATCAATAGACATTCCCATTAACATTTGAGTGCTGTCTCTTTTAAATGTATAAATGGAAGCATTGTTTGGTAATTTTTGTTCTTCTGGTTTACCGGGAAAAGTAACAGTAACTTTTTCTGAAACTTTTTGTGGCGTTGATTGAGCAATAACTGAAAGAGAGAAAACTATTGCAATTGCAATAAATGTAATTTTCTTTAGCATGAATTATGTTTTTGTTGATGATGAAATTATGTATTGCGTATGAATTGGCAAAATATATAATTGTAAAATAAATCAGAGAGAATAATCAGCAATAAATTGAATTGCAGATTTCATGTCATTATGCAATACTCTGTCTTGTTCATTAAAAGAAACTTTTTCTCGAAATGCAGTTACTAAACTTTCAATAACTGAAGAACTTTGCAATGGTCTTCTAAAATCCAATGCTTGTACAGCACTCATCAATTCAATTGCCAATATTTTTTCAACATTATTAATCACACGTAAACATTTTGTTGCTGCATTAGCACCCATGCTTACATGATCTTCCTGATTATTTGAAGATGAAATACTATCAACACTTGATGGTGTGCACAATTGTTTATTCTCACTTACAATACCGGCAGCAGTATATTGCGGAATCATAAAACCACTGTTTAATCCGGGTTCTTTTACAAGAAATAAAGGAAGATTTCTTTGCCCACTTATTAATTGATAAATTCTTCTTTCACTAATGTTTGCCAATTCGCTCATAGCAATTGCTAAAAAATCTAATGACATGGCCAATGGTTGTCCATGAAAATTTCCACCGCTTACAATACAATCTTCTTCAGGAAAAATATTTGGATTATCGGTAACAGAGTTTATTTCTTTTACAAAAATGTTTTCTACATAATTAAAAACATCTTTTGTTGCACCATGCACTTGTGGAACACAACGAAAAGAATATGGATCCTGCACTTGTTGTTTTTTTCTTGATATAATTGAACTTCCTTTTAAATAATCGCGAATGACCGTTGCTGTATCAACCTGACCTTTATGTGATCGAATAGAATGAATAAGTGGATGCAATGCTTCATTGGAGCAATCAAATGCATCGTAAGATAAAGCGGTAATTAAATCTGCCATCATTATTAAATGATTCGCTTTATACAAACAATACATTCCGTAAGCACTCATGAATTGTGTACCATTTATCAAAGCCAATCCTTCTTTGCTTTGCAATTGAACAGGTTGCCATTGCAATTCTTTTAAAACATCTGATGACTTATATTTTTTTTCTTTAAAAAATACTTCGCCTAAACCAATCAATGGTAAACTTAAATGACTAAGCGGAGCCAAATCTCCAGAAGCACCTAATGAACCTTGCGTATAAATTATTGGCAACACATTCTGATTATACATTTCAATTAAACGTTCAACAGTTTTTAATTGAACACCACTATTACCATAACTGAGTGATTTTATTTTCAACAATAACATTAATCTAACAATATCATGCGGAACTTCCTCTCCTAATCCACATGCATGAGACATTAATAGATTGTATTGTAATTGTTCAGTTTGTGTTGAATCTATTTGAACATTTTGCAAAAAACCAAATCCGGTATTAATACCATAAAATAATGAATTGGTCGAAGAAAGTTTATTGTCTAAATAATTTCTACAAGTAATAATTTTCTGTTTCGCTTCATCAGATATGTGTAAAGATGATTTTTTTTGAATAGATGTTTTTACTTCATCAAAGCCAAGCCAATTAGTTCCAATTTGCAATAAATTTGTTTGCATAGCAAGTCAATCTTTAAGTTTTGCAAAGTAAACTGATTTGTATTTGTTACAAGATGATTTTTCACATTTATACCTTAATAAATAAATAGGTTTGTTATCAACACAAAAATTCTATTATTTTGCAGCCCTAAAGGTCCGGTAGCTCAGTTGAATAGAGCAACAGCCTTCTAAGCTGTGGGTCATTGGTTTGAATCCAATCCGGATCACAATTAACATCTAAGAAACCGCTTTTACATTGAGTTT
>CAILAF010000546.1 GCA_903832075.1 uncultured Chitinophagaceae bacterium | reverse complement strand
TGTTGAAATAAAAAAAGCCTCAACTTTTGTTGAGGCTTGTAAAAAAAATATATAGAACTATAAAGTTTTCAAAACATCATTCATACTTCTAACAGCATCTGCACTTTTATTAAATGCAGCTTGTTCATCTGCATTCAATTTAAAATCAACAATTTTTCCCCAACCATTTTTTCCAACAACAACCGGAACGCCCATACAAATATCTTTTTGTCCGTATTCGCCATCTAAATAAACACAAGCACTAAATAATTTTTTCTCATCACGAACAATAGCTTCAACTACTGAAGCACCTGCTGCACCTGGTGCATACCAAGCAGATGTTCCCAATAATTTTGTAAGAGTTGCACCACCAACCATTGTATCGGCAACAATTTTATCTTGTTGTTCTTTGGTTAAAAAATTTGTAACAGGAATGCTGTTCCAGGTTGCCAAACGAATTAAAGGAATCATCGTTGTATCGCCATGCCCGCCAACTACAACAGCATTTAAATCGCTTGCACTGCAACCTAAAGTTTGACTTAATTGATATTTAAAACGAGCACTGTCTAATGTTCCACCCATTCCAATAATTTTATTTTTTGGTAATCCGGTTGATTGCAATGCCAAGTAAGTCATGGTATCCATCGGATTAGAAATAACTACTATAATTGCATCAGGTGAATGTTTTAAAATATTTTCTGCAACACCTTTTACAATTCCAGCATTAACACCAATCAATTCTTCACGAGTCATTCCCGGTTTGCGTGGTAAGCCCGATGTAATAACAACAACATCACTTCCGGCAGTTTTAGAATAATCGCCGGTTGTACCAACAATTTTTGTATCGAAGCCAAGTAATGCAGCGGTTTGGGTAATATCTTGCGCTTTACCTTCTGCAACACCTTCTTTAATATCTAACAATACTAATTCGTTTGCCAATTCTTTGCGGGCAATATTATCGGCACAGGTTGCACCTACGGCACCGGCACCTACTACTGTTACTTTCATATTAAATTTTTTTATTAAGATGAGAATTTATTTTGCGCAGCAAATGTAGGACAACTCATCATTTAAGAACAAATAAGATTGAAAGAAATGATAAGAATCATCTCTATTTATTTTGTGATGGCCTCAACAATATCAGAAGGTTTTGCTTCTCCATTCCTGAAATCCTTAACAAATTTCCCTTGCGAATTATAGATGGCTAAATAAGGGGTCATTTCTATTCTGTAAAAAGGAATAATTGTAAAACCAACTTCTTTGCCAAGTTTTATATTACTGAATTGACTTAATTTATATTTTTCGGCAAACGCTGCAATTTCAGTTACGGTATGATGATAATCTATCCAAACAAAATAGGCATCTTTTAAACTATCCATGTGTTGTGCTAATTGTTTGGCTTCATATTGGCAATGGCTGCATTCTGTACTGAAATAAATTATGATGATAGGTTTGTTTGATGGTAAACTATCTTTTGTAAAAAACAATGTGCTATCGGTTGATTGAATGATTTTGAAAGAAGGAATTGTCGGATTCTTTAAATAAGGTAAATTCTCATTCACGTTTTGTGAAAAAGAGAATAGTGAGATGAATAAAAATATAAAGAGGAAAATATACTTTTTCATTCAATGAGATTATGATGAAACATGAAGATAATTAAAATTAAAAGTCTGTCAATGTTTTTTGACAGACTTAACTTTAATTTTAATATTTATTGTTTTGTTGCTTGCTTTT
>CAILAF010000545.1 GCA_903832075.1 uncultured Chitinophagaceae bacterium | reverse complement strand
TTGCTGGCGTACAGATAAACCTATTTTATATTATCCGTTAGATGCATGGTTTATTAAAACCACTGCATTGAAAGACAGAATGGTTGAGTTGAATAAAACCATTAACTGGAAGCCAAAATCCACCGGTGAAGGGCGTTTTGGCAACTGGTTAGAAAATATGGTGGATTGGAATTTAAGCAGAAGCAGATATTGGGGAACACCATTACCAGTTTGGAGAACAGAAGATGGTGATGAAGAAATTTGTATTGGTTCAATTAAAGAATTATTAGAAAAAGCTGAAGAAGCTAAAAAAGTTTTGGGTAATTCTGTCAACAGTCAACTGTCAACTGTCAATCTTGATTTGCATAAACCTTTTGTTGATGAAATTATTTTAGTAAGTGCAAGCGGCAAACCCATGAAACGTGTTCCCGACTTAATTGATGTTTGGTTTGATAGCGGTGCCATGCCTTACGCACAATGGCATTATCCTTTTGAAAATAAAGATGCAATCGATAAAGGTGAAGCATTCCCTGCAGATTTTATTGCTGAAGGTGTTGATCAAACACGCGGATGGTTTTATACTTTACATGCTTTGGGAGTTTTATTGTTTGATAGTGTAGCATATAAAACTGTTGTATCAAACGGATTGGTGTTGGATAAGAATGGTGTGAAAATGAGTAAACGACTCGGCAATATTGTTGATCCGTTTAAAACAATTGAAACTTATGGAGCAGATGCAACTCGCTGGTATCTTATTACCAATGCAAGTCCATGGGATAATTTAAAATTCGATTTGGCAGGCATTCAGGAAGTACAAAGAAAATTCTTCGGAACATTATATAATACTTATCAATTCTTTGCATTGTATGCAAATGTTGATGGCTTTGCGTTTAAAGAAGAGTATATCAATTTAAATGATCGCCCGGAAATTGATCGTTGGATTTTATCATCACTCAATACATTAATTAAAAAAGTTACAGCAGCGTTTGATGATTACGAACCAACCATTGCCGGAAGATTGATGGAAGAATTTGTTGATGAACATTTAAGTAACTGGTATGTTCGTTTATGCAGAAGAAGATTTTGGAAAGGTGAATATGAAGCTGATAAAATTTCTGCTTATCAAACTTTGTACGAATGTTTAGAAACTTTAGTAAGATTAATGGCGCCTATTTCTCCATTCTTTAGTGATGCCGTTTTCAGAAACTTGGAAGAAACAACCCATCGTTTTAAAGTTGAATCAGTTCATCATGCATCATTTCCAAAAGCAAATGAAAAAGTTATTGATGTTGATTTGGAAGAAAGAATGCAATTAGCACAAGATGTTTGTTCTTTGGCATTATCGCTTCGCAAAAAGGTTAACATAAAAGTTCGTCAGCCTTTACAAAAAATATTGATTCCTGTTCTTAATTCAACAATGAAAAATCAATTGCAAAAAATTGAGGACTTAATAAAATCGGAAGTGAATGTAAAAGAATTGGAATACATCACCGAAACAGAAGGCATCATCAAGAAAAAAGTAAAAGCAAATTTTAAAACATTGGGCAGCAAGTTGGGAGCAAATATGAAAGAAGCTGCAAATATCATTTCAAATTTCTCTCAACATCAAATCGCAGAACTGGAAACAAAGGGCATAATTAATTTGCCCCTGTCATCTGTCAATTTTCAACTCTCAACTGCGGATGTTGAAATTACCGCCGAAGATATTCCGGGCTGGAGCGTTGCATCCAAGGGAAGTATAACAGTTGCTTTGGATATTACCATCTCCAAACAACTAAAAAAGGAAGGCGATGCCAGAGAATTTGTAAATCGCATACAAAATATTAGAAAAGAAAGCGGATTTGACCTTACAGACCGTATATTCGTGAATGTGCTTGACCATACCGAAATCAAGCCTTCATTAATTGAATTTAAAAACTATATTTGCGGCGAAATTTTGGCAGACAATATTAATTGGGTGCCCGAATTAAGCGACAGCATTGAAATTGATGTGAATGATATTCTGCTAAAAGTGGCAGTAACAAAAAAAGGATAAGCTATGCCTAACAAAAAACCTGCACCAAAAAAATCGGTTAAACCGGTTAAAAAGGCAGTCCCTGCTAAGAAAGCAACAAAACCGGCTCCTGCTAAAAAAGCAGCAAAGCCTGCTGCAAAGAAAGTAGCAAAACCCGCCCCTAAAAAGGCAGCTAAACCAGTTCATGCAAAAAAAGTGGCAAAACCTGCCCCTAAAAAAGCTGTGCCGGTAAAAAAAGAAGTAAAGCCTGTAGTAAAGCCTGTTGCAAAACCGGTAAGTAAACCAGTTGCGGATGTTAAAGCAAAAGCTTCGGCACCGCCCCCAAAGCCTGTTAAAAAACCACAAGAACCAATGAAAGAAGTGAAAGTTCCTAAGACGAGCGTTAAAACCAGCGTACCTTATAATCCTGGATATACTCCTTTAGACAAAAGAGCACATGTTGCCAAACCTAATGAACCTATTGTTAGATACAATGATGCTGATTTGAATGAATTTAGAGACCTGATCAGTAAAAAGTTGGATGGAGCTAAAAAAGAATTGGCTTATTTACAAGGATTGATTACCAGAAAAGATGAAATGGGCGGCGATAATGATGATGCCCGTTACATGACAATGGAAGACGGAAGTGTGAGTATGGAAAGAGAACAATTAAGTCAGATGGCAAGCAGACAAATCACTTACATAGATCATTTGGAAAAAGCCCTTCGCAGAATTGAAAATAAAACCTATGGCATTTGTCGGGTTACAGGAAAATTAATAGATAAAGCCCGTTTACGTGCTGTACCTCATGCTACACTTAGTTTAGAAGCTAAGTTAGGCTTGGTGAAACCGGTAAATAACGAATAATATTTTAGTTTGAATTTGCTTTAAGGCTGCTGAAAGGCGGCCTTTTTTATTTAACTGCAAGTTTAGAATTGCCCAAACTAAGAGCAATTTTCTCTGACTTTGAGATAATCAGGTTCTCTTCAGGGAAAATTTGGTGTAAAAAGAATCTAAATTACCCAAACTCAGGGCAATTTTCTCTGACTTTGGGAAAATTAGGGTCTCTTCAGGGAAAATTTGGTGTAAAAAGAGTCCTCGAGCACTCTAAAAGAGTGTCGCGACACTCTCCGAGCACCAAATTAGATACAAAAAGAGTGTCGGAGGACTCAAAAAGAGTCTCGAGGTATTCTTTTTGAGTCCTGCAGCACTCTCCGAGAGTGTAAAAGGATTCTTTTAGAGTATTAGAGGATATTAAAAGAGTCTTGGAGCTTTCTAAAAGAATCAAGCAACAGAAAAGTTGAAATAATGTGTAACTATATTTTTTTATTTATGTACAAAGCCAACTAATTTTAGGTGGATTGACGTAACTGACTTGCGTAAATTTAAGAGTTGGTGGCAATGCTATTCAGCTATTATTTAAATTTCTAAAATGCAACCTAAAGGATATATACCTGTTTATGACAACAAGGAAACTCTTGTAGAAATCGACCTTCGAGGCAGGTTTATAATGATGGCATGTGATATTGAGTTTACACTTCTTTATATAATGATGTATTGTGCACCCGATCCATTGAATCAAATAAGAAGATTCAATAGCGCGGAAATGCGAATGCATAATAAAATAGAGTGCACAATTTCGGATTTGAAAAAATACAAACCGCATTATTACGAAGAGTACAAAGATGAATTAGAAAAATTATGGGAGTTCAAAACTGTAAGAAATGACATGGCCCATTTAAAACTTCTTTTTGACAAGGACTCGGATTTCAAATTGTTTAAATTTCTTCTTATCCAAAACGATGAAAATGGAAAAGAAAAACTTCATTACAAACCTTATACAATTGAATACTTTAAAGAATGCCTAGAAAAATTTGCAGACTTAAACATGACATTGATAAAGTTAATGCAAAAATTACAAGCTGAATTGCCTCCCATGCCAACAGAACATCAATAAATCATTATTAAAATGAAACGTTTTATCATTTTACTTTCTTTTGTTTTTACAGGCAATGTGTATGCACAAATGCCGAAAGTTTCTTCGGGAACCATTAAAAGAATAGAAAATTTTACATCAAAATTTGTGGATGCCCGCAATATTGATGTATGGCTACCCGATGGTTATAATACATCAAAAAAATACAATGTGGTTTACATGCATGATGGTCAGATGCTTTTCGACAGCACAATAACATGGAATAAAAAAGAGTGGCAGGCAGATGAAATATTTTCTACACTTATCAAAGAAAATAAAATTGAAAGTTGCATTATAGTAGGTATCTGGAATAATGGCAAATACCGATTCTCGGAATATTTTCCGCAGAAATATTTAAGCACGGTAAGTGAAGATTTTAAAAAAGATTACGTGGCAAATTATCTTGAAAACAAACCACAATCAGACAACTATTTAAAATTTATTGTAGAAGAATTGAAACCTTATATTGATAAAAATTTTTCAACTTATCCGGATAAAGACAACACTTTTATCATGGGCTCCAGCATGGGCGGCATGATTTCGATGTATGCATTGGCAGAGTATCCAACTATTTTTGGCGGAGCCGGCTGCTTATCTATTGCATGGGTAAGCGAGTTCAAGAAAAATTTTGAGTTGCCATTGGCAGCATTCAATTATTTACAAAAAAATATGCCATCGCCTGTTGGTCATAAAATTTATATGGATCACGGTACTACCGAAATGGACAGCATGTATGCCGATTATCAAAACTTTATAAACTATATTTTTAAGGAAAAAGGATTTAATGAAAATAATTTCAGGAGTTTAGTTTTTAATAATACCGGACACAATGAAAATGATTGGGCAAAACGTTTACATATTCCTTTAGAATTCTTGATGCCAAAACTTCATTGACTTGATTAATATTTCATGTAATCATTTACGATTATAAAGTGGAAAAATTAAGAAGTACAATGGATTAACTATCTCACTTCCTGCATTTCAACTAATCGTTTATACATGCCATTTTTTTCCATCAAATCATCATGATGACCACGTTCAATAATTTCGCCATGTTGTAAAACAATAATTTCATCTGCATGGCGAATAGTAGATAAGCGATGTGCAATTACAATGCTGGTGCGGTTTTGCATCATATTATTAATAGCATCCTGAACCAATCTTTCACTTTCGGTATCGAGTGATGAAGTGGCTTCATCTAAAATTAATATAGGTGGATTTTTTAAAACAGCTCTTGCAATAGTTAAACGTTGCTTTTCGCCACCGCTTAATTTATTTCCTCTGTCACCAATATTTGTTGCAAACCCTTCTTCTTTTTGTTGAATAAAATTAAATGCATTGGCAACCTTAGCTGCCTGTTCAATTTCTTCTTTCGAGGCATTTGGTTTTCCTAATGAAATATTATTTGCAATAGTATCATTAAACAAAATCGGTTCTTGCGTAACAATACTAATTTGTTCGCGCAAACTATTTAATGAATATTCTTTAATGTTTACTCCATCAATTAATAATTCGCCACTGCTAACATCATGAAAACGCGGAACCAAATCTGCCAATGTACTTTTTCCTGCACCGCTGCTGCCAACCAATGCAATGGTTTTTCCTTTTTCAATAGTGAGATTGATATTTTTTAAAATAACAACATCTTCATAAGAAAAATTTACATTTTTAAATTCAATAGAATGTTTGTAAGAAGTCATTTGTAAGCCATTAATATTTTCATCCACTTTTACTTTTGCTTGTAACACTTCTTCAATTCTTGCGATGGCGGCACTTCCTTTTTGAATATTATAAAATGAAGAAGAAAGAGATTTTGCAGGTTGAATAATTTGAGAGAATAAAATAATATACATAATAAAACCATCAGCGCTTAAATTCCCTGCATTATTTGCCAATACTAAGTTTCCGCCAAACCAAAGAATACCGCACAACACTACCACACCTAAAAATTCGCTTAATGGTGAAGCCAAATCTCTACGAATCTGCATTTTGTTTCTAACATAAAACAATGTATTGTTGGTTTCAATAAATTTACTCCGCAATAATTTTTCGGCATTGAATGCTTTGATAACTCTTAGTCCGCCTAATGTTTCTTCTAAAGTTGATAAAAGCTCTCCCAATTTTATTGCCGAAATACTTGACTGCTTTTTTAGACTTCTGCTAATTCTTCCAATAATAAATCCGGTAATAGGAAGAAAAATAAAAAGAAACATTGATAAAGTTGGACTGATCCAAATTAAAGCAATTAATATCACTAATACATTCAATGGATCTTTTATTAATCCTTCCAAAGTTCCAACAATAGATGTTTCAATTTCACTAATATCATTCGTCATCCTACTCATCACATCCCCCTTTCTTTGTTCCGTAAAATATCCGATAGGTAATTGTAATAATTTATTATAGAGTTCTGCACGCAATCTTGTAATTACATTCATTTTAATTGGAGATAAAACATAAAATGATAAATAGTAAAAAAGATTTTTTAAGAAAACTGATATGATAATCAATCCGCAAATCAATGCTAAGGCTTTAATGGCACCATGATCGCCTTGAGACTGAATATAACTACCCACCTGATATTTGATATATTTCATTACATCCAAAATATTTTGAGGCTTTACCAATTCAATTTTTTCTTTCTTAAAAATGATATTTAAAAAAGTAGGTATTGGAGCAAAAGAGATCAATGAAAAAAGAATGGATAATACAGAGAAAATAAAATATAGACCAATTTTAGTTTTATGAAATTTCAAGTACTTAAAAAGTCGTGAATATCTTTTCATTATAGTTATTTAGGCGATTATAACAACAAATTACCTGCTGCTACAAACATTACTGTTAATTTTGCAAAGAACAAAGGTAAAGATTATGGAAGAAGGAAAAAGACAAAAACAAGTGGCATCGCTGCTGCAGGAAGAATTAAACGATATTTTCAGAAGACTGAATCTTACTATGCTTGACGGTGGTATGGTTTCTATATCTTCTGTTAAAATTACACCCGACCTTTTGGAAGCAAGAATTTATATCAGTTTATTTCAAGTAAAGAATCAAGAAACTGTTATGAAAAAAATTGATTCAAAAGCATGGGAAATAAAAAAACATTTAGCCGAAAAAGTAAAACATCAATTAAGAAGAATTCCGATTTTACAATTCTATCTGGATGATACGTTAGATCATGTTTTTAAAATGGAAGAATTATTTAAACAAATAAATAACCCCCAAGCCCCTAAAGGGGAGTAGGGATTTTTTTTATATATTAATTCCCCTTTAGGGGATAGGGGTAATATGAACTTTTTATTTGCCTGGAGATATTTTAAATCAAAAAAAAGCACCAATGCAGTAAATATTATTGCATGGACAAGTGTTATAGCCATTGCTGTTGGTACAGCAGCATTGATTATTGTACTCAGCGTGTTCAATGGATTTGAAGGTTTGGTAAAAAGTTTATACTCCGATTTTTATGCTGATATTAGAATTGCACCTGCAAAAGGAAAAACAATTACACTTTCGCAAGAACAAATTTCATCTCTTCAAAAAACAAATGGTGTTTATGCATTGAGTTTAGTTGCTGAAGAAAAATCATTGTTATTGAACGATGATGCACAAACGATTGTTTCTATAAAAGGTGTTGATGATAATTATTTAAAAGTTACAGAACTTAGTAAACATATTATTCATGGTAAGTTTGATTTGGGTAATGCATCCAATCCTAAACTTATTGTTGGTGCCGGTGTGGAGGATGCAGTGCAAGTTGATGTAACAAAAAGTATTCATCCTTTATTAATGTATATGCCTGGTAGAAAATCCGGCTCATTAAATTCTATTGAAGGATTACATTCTTACAATGCAGTTGCTGCCGGCACATTTTTAGTGCAGCAGGATTTTGACAACAAATATGTTTTTACCAATCTTGCTTTCATGCAATACATGCTCGATATGAAAGCGAATGAATATTCATCTGCCGAAATAAAATTATTAAATAATACAAATGCCGAAGAGATAAGGAACACTTTGAAAAGCTTATTGGGAAAGGATTTCATTGTTCAAACAAGATATGAACAAAACCAAAGTTTATATACAGTAATGCAAGTGGAGCGCTGGGTGATCTATGCAATTCTTTCTTTAATATTAATTGTAGCAGCATTTAATATGATTGGCGCTTTAACTATGTTGGTTTTAGAAAAACAAAACGATATCGCTGTTTTAAAAGCAATGGGAGCAGATAATAATTTAATTCAAAAAATATTTTTAAGTGAAGGATTGGTATTAGCAGGAATAGGTGGCGGCAGCGGATTAATTTTAGCAACACTTATTTGTTTAATACAAATGAAATTTAAATTAATAAAACTTTCCGGAGGTAGTTTTATAATTGATTACTATCCCGTACAATTATCTCTGTTTGATTTTATATTGGTATTCGTTACTGTTTGGTTTATTACAACTTTAGCTTCATGGATTCCATCACGCAAAGCAAGTTTGCAAGAGTTTTCTTTAAAATCATAAAAAAAGAGAAACTATTTTATAATTTCTCTTTATCTAAATTTTTTTTTGTCGTAGTTTAATAATCACCCAATGTTTCAGGTAATTGTGCTAAAGCTTTTGCTAATTGGTCATCATTCGGTGCAATACCGTGCCACTCATGACTTCCTTCCATAAAATCAACACCTTTCCCCATTATTGTTTTCATTAAAATACAAATTGGTTTTCCATTTCCAGTTAATGATTTTGCTTTATTTAATCCGGCAATCACATCATCCATATCATTACCATTCATTTCTAAAACTGTCCAATTGAATGCAAGAAATTTATCTTTCAAATTTTCTAATCCCATTACATTTTTTGTAGCACCATCAATTTGTTGACCGTTATAATCAATCGTTGCAATTAAATTATCAACTTTGTGATGTGCTGCAAACATAATGGCTTCCCAATTTTGTCCTTCATCCAATTCACCATCACCATGCAATGAAAAAACTAAATGTTTATCATCGTTTAATTTTTTTGCCAAAGCAGCTCCTATTGCATTACTCATTCCTTGACCCAATGAACCACTTGCCATTCTTACACCGGGTAAATGTTCGTGAGTTGTTGGATGACCTTGTAAACGTGAATTGATTTTTCTGAATGTTGCTAATTCTTTTACTTCAAAATAACCGGCTCTTGCTAAGACCGAATAAAAAAGTGGAGATACATGTCCATTAGATAAAAAGAAAACATCTTCGCTCACTCCATCCATCGAAAAGTTAATATTATGTTCAAGTATATTAAAATATAATGCAGTTAAAAAATCTGCACACCCTAAAGAACCGCCAGGGTGGCCACTTTGTACAGCATGAACCATTCGTACAATATCTCTACGAACTTGTGTTGCAATATTTTTTAATTGATCTGTTGAATTCATAAAAACATTTTTCAGGCAGCGAAGTTAAGAGATTAATCCTCTTTTTATTTGGGAATTTGAACTCGTAAATATTTAACAATTTGATTTTAGTATTTTTAATTTGAATTAAAGCACCGATTTCAAAGAATTATTGTATTTTGCTAATGGAAAAGTTCATAAAGCCCCCCTTTTATAAGAATATATTAATTCAAACTACTCTATCAATACATAATGTAGTTTGTAAGTGTTTTTTAATTTAAACAAAAAGTTTTATTTGATGGCAAATATTTTATTAGGAGGTATGCTTTCATTTATCTTAGCATTTTACGCTATACCTATCATCATGTATATAGCCGAGAAGAAGGAATTGTTTGATGTACCTGATGAAAGAAAAATTCATTCTAATCCAATTTCATCTTTAGGTGGTGTGGGCATTTTTGCAGGTCTTATTTTAGGAGTATTAATAGCAGCAAATACTGCTTCGGTTACCACTACTTTTCAATATATAATCGCTTCATTGCTGATTGTTTTTTTTGTAGGAATAAAAGATGACATATTGATTCTTTTACCAATGAAAAAATTTATTGGTCAATTAATTGTAGCATTTCTTTTAATGTGGAAAGGAAATTTATTAATTAGCGACATGCACGGGTTTGTTTACATCACAAAGATTGATCCTACTTTAAGTTATGGGTTAACGCTGTTTACTATTATTGTGATAATGAATGCTTACAATTTGATTGATGGAATTGATGGTTTAGCAAGTTGTTTGGGGATTATCACATCATCTGTATTTACGATTTTCTTTTATATGAACGGAGATATGTTCTTTGCATGTTTAGGGTTTTGTTTAGCATCAAGTCTATTGGCTTTTTTAATTTACAATTTTTATCCTGCAAAAATTTTCATGGGAGATACCGGCTCTATGTTAATTGGAGCCGTGAATGCCATTTTAGTAATTCGTTTTATTGAAACTGCAGAAGGCTCTAATATTTTACCGGTATTAGCTTCGCCGGCAATGGGCTTTGGCGTTTTATTATTACCATTAATGGATACGTTAAGAGTTTTCACAATTAGAATTATTCATGGAAGATCTCCATTCTTTGCTGAAAAAAATCATATACATCATTTATTATTAGACAAAGGTTTTTCTCATAAACAAATAACAGTTTCCTTATCACTTGCCACCATATTAATTATTGTTATTAGTTATCTCGCTTTACCTTTGGGAACGACCAAAGTTATTTTACTACAAATAGTTTCTTTCTTTATTGGTGTTTGGCTAATAAAATTATATAAGCCCAATAAACAAAAAATGCATCTTGTTAAAGATGATGATATAAATAAAAAAGTTAGAAACTTGATTACCTTAATAAAATCTGGCGAAATAGCCGAAAAATAATAAACTTAGAATCTCTATTCTAATATAAAAGCCTCAAAATTTATTGAGGCTTTTATATTAATCGAAACTTCCCATCATTTTATTAGTTTTGCATCACTTAAAAAATAATTATCGCATGACAGAAGATTTAGAATTAATATCAGAGGATGCACAAGATTCGATGAAGAAAGCTATCCTTCATTTAGAAACAGAACTAACAAAAATTAGAGCCGGCAAAGCAAATCCAACTATGTTAGATGGAATTTTTGTTGATTATTATGGTGCTCCAACACCCATTAATCAAATAGCAAATATTTCTGTTTTAGATGCAAGAACCATCAGCATTCAGCCATGGGAAAAAAATATGTTAGCACAGATTGAACGTGCTATTCTGGTTGCAAATATTGGTATCACTCCTCAAAATGATGGTAATCAAATTCGTTTGTTCCTACCACCTTTAACAGAAGAAAGAAGAAAAGAATTATTTAAAAAAGCAAGCAGCGAAGGCGAACATTCAAAAGTGGCCATTAGAAATATTAGAAGAGATTCAATTGAACAAATAAAAAAATTACAAAAAGATGGATTAAGTGAAGATGCCGGAAAAGATGCTGAGAAATCAATCCAAGAATTAACTGATGCTTATATTGCTTTAGTAGATAAACATCTATCAACAAAAGAAAAAGAGATGATGAGTGTTTAATAAATTTTTCTTCTTAAGAAAATCCTGATTTAAATAAAAAGATGTCAGGATTTTTTTTGCCGATATGCAATATAAACTCCGAATAATATAATTAGCAAACTTGTTACTTGTAGAAAATTAATTTTTTCTCCATAATAAATTCCCCAACCAATAGCTATTAAAGGAACGCCGTAAGTAACCAATGATGCAAGTAATCCTCCTGCTCTTTTAATAAGCATATAAAATAATACTGAAGCAACAGTTGTATTTATAATTCCTAATACCGAACTGGCAACAGAACTTATTAGATATTTTTTGTCTGATAAAGGCAATTGAAAATAACCTGTTATCCATAAAACAAGTAAAGCAGGAATAATTAATCCCGTAAAAGCAACAGTTGCAATTTGCATAGAAGAAACACCTTGCAATCTTTTATATACCATATTTACATTGATACCATATAGAACAGTTGCTAAAATAATAAAGCCTGAATAGCCTATATCTCCAACAGATTTTATTTCATCTGCTTTAGCCAAAGTCAATAAAACACAACCTAATAAACCAACTACAACACCAATAATTTTTTGTTTCGTTGTATCAATTTTAAAGAAAATAACACCTGTAATAATTACAAATAATGGTGTTAGAGAATTTAAACTACCTGCTACAGCTCCATCTACTTTGGTTTCAGCAATACAAAATAAAAATGCAGGAATAAAACTTCCTACACATCCACTTAATAAAACATATTTAATAGTTTCTTTGGGTAAATTTTTTATAGCATTGAATAAGAAAGGCAACATGACAAAACCGGATGAGAACATACGCAATGCAGCAACATGATAGGGTGATAATGCCACTTGCTGATTTTCATCAAACATTCCCAGTTTCATTAAAATAAAAGAACTACCCCAAATAAAACAAAGCACTATAAATAAAATTGCATTGATAGCTTTCTTTCCCACTATTAAAAATTTGCAGCAAATGTCAATCATTTTTCATCAAAAAAAAATCTGTTTATGTTAAGTTTGTTATTTAGTAAAAATTAATTCGAAATTTTATCAAAGTATACCCTATTTAATACAAAATCTTTTTTTACAAATATTTTTTTACTATTTTCATTTTTCACCAAAACTTCTTTACATGGGTATGTTAAAAGAATTTAAACAATTTGCCATTAAAGGCAATGTGATTGATTTGGCAATAGGTGTTGTAATTGGTGGTGCTTTCGGAAAAATTGTAGCATCATTGGTTGATGATATCATTACACCGGCTATATTAACACCGGCATTAAAAGCTGCTAAACTTACGGAATTAAATCAATTGGTAATTCCCGGTACTGCAATAAAATATGGAAATTTTATTTCGACAATTATTTCGTTCTCAATGATTGCCTTTGCTTTATTTTTAGTTGTAAAAGCTATAAATGCTTCAAAGAAAAAAACAGAAGAAGTAGCACCACCACCAGCACCCACAGTTACAGAAACATTATTAACCGAAATAAGAGATGCATTAAAAAAATAATTTTTTAATAATTAAAATATTTAATCCTGCTTTTAATAAAGGCGGGATTTTTATTTGGTGGATAACTATCCGCCATTTGCAATGCTTTTGTTAGCTTGATTTGTTTTATTTGCAGTTAAAGTAAATGCAAAGTGAACACTGCCAATTATCAGATTAAACTTGATTCGTTTGAAGGACCATTCGATCTCTTATTATTTTTTATTGAAAGAGATGAATTGGATATTTATAATATTCCCATCACAAAAATCATCAAAGATTTTCTCGATTACATTCATACACAAGAAAAACTGAACATAGAATTAAGCAGCGAGTTTATTTTATTTGTTTCAACACTCATGCGCATCAAAGCAAAATTATTATTGCCAAGAAAAGAATTGGATGCACAAGGAAATGAAATTGATCCAAGAAATGAATTGGTAAATAAAATTCTTGAATACAAAAGATTTAAAGAAGCTTCTTTAAAAATGGCTGAAATGGAAGCAACAAGAATGTAGATGGTTAAGCGTGGCAATTTACAAAGAGAATTGTCAGGTATTGGTGAAGAAAGCGGAGAAGGAACCGAGATACAAAGTATTACCATGTTTAAATTAATGAAAGCATTTGAACGTGTAATGCAAAGAGTGCACGAACGCCAAAACAAGCCTGTGCACACAGTTGTACGCTACAATTATACAATGGAAGGAAGCAGAGATTATATGACCAATTTTGTGAATCAAGAGAAAACTGTTTCGTTCGAAAAAATATTTGAAGTGTGTGAAGGAAGAATACATGCATTGTTTTTATTTCTTTCGTTATTAGAATTGGTACAACAAAAATTTATGAAATTAATTATGGGTGAAGGAAGAAATAATTTTATTGTTGAATGGAATGAAAACAGAGAAGAAGATTTATTAAATGCCGGCATTGAAGTTGAACGAGCAACTGAAGAAAATATAAATCCCGAATTGAATTAATCGTTTACTTAAAAATCCAAAGCAACATGGGTTTTTTAGAATTATCAATATAAGTTGATAATTTATTTAGAAATTTTATTGAAACTGTTGGGCATCCTAAACTGTTGCAAATGTAATCAGGATATACTTCCTCATCGGGCACACAATCAAGCGCATGTAAAACAACAGCACGACTAAAAGCATTACTGTTTGTTTTATCTAATCCATACAAATGATATGCTTTTCCAAATCTTCCTGAATACTTAGTTCCAATTTTATATTTTCCTTCTGAAGAACAATAGGAACCTTCTTGATTCGAAAAAATCGCATCTTCTGTATATAAAGGATTGTTGCTGTTTCCATGCGTAACTAATCCTGAAATAAGAATTGAATCTTTCAAAAGATCAACTACAAAAAATCTTTTTCTACCGTTCTTAATATTCATATCAACCAAAAATCCAATTGATGAATTGTAAGAATTATTTTTTGCGTATTCTTTTAAAAGAATAATATGATTATGCAATCGCTCTTTTCCAACATCAACTTCCGAAATTTTTGATGATGTTGAAAAAGTAAAAATCACAAGAAAAAAAGTTAAAACTAATTGCATATAATAATTGGACACAACGGAAACATATTTTCCATAAAAAAAGCTGTTAAAAAAAATTTAACAACTTTTAAAATAAATGAGAATGAAATAAGAATTAAGCGATTATTGTTGCATCACATGAATTTTCTCTTTCAATAAAACCCTTACTGCTTCTGCAATTGCTTTAGCATCATATTCGCTTTCGCGGTATAATTCTTTTAACGAACCATGTTCTACTAAATGATCCGGTATTCCTAAAATTTTTATATCAACTTTATAATTATGTTGTGCCATAAACTCCATGATAGCAGAACCAAATCCACCCACTACAGTTCCATCTTCAACAGTTAAAATTTTATTATACTTACCAAATACTTCGTGTAATAAATCTTCATCAATTGGTTTAACGAAACGCAAATCATAATGCGCCGGATCAATCCCTTCGGTTCTTAATTCACGAATTGCAGTTGTTGCAAAATTTCCCGGATGGCCAAAAGAAAGAATGGCAATATCTCTTCCATCTTTTATTTTTCTTCCTTTACCAATTTGAATTTCCTCAAATTTTGTTTTCCATTCCGGCATTACACCTTCGCCACGCGGATATCGAATAACGAAAGGATTTTTATTGGAATCTAATTGAGCCGTGTACATTAAATTTCTTAATTCTTTTTCATTCATTGGCGCACTGATAATCATATTAGGAATGCAACGGAAATAAGAAATATCATAGCATCCATGGTGTGTTGGTCCATCTTCACCAACTAACCCTGCTCTATCTAAACAAAATATCACCGGCAATTTTTGAATAGCAACATCATGCACTACCTGATCGTATGCACGTTGCATGAATGAAGAATAAATATTGCAGAATACTTTCATGCCTTGTGTTGCTAAACCTGCACTTAATGTTACTGCGTGTTGTTCGCAAATACCTACATCAAATGCACGATGCGGCATTTTATCCATCATAAACTTTAATGACGATCCACTTGCCATTGCAGGAGTAACAGCTAAAATTTTATCATTCTTTTCTGCCAATTCAAGAACAGTATATCCAAATACATCCTGATATTTTGGAGGTTGCGGTGTGTCAAATTTTTTCTTAAAAATTTCTCCGGTTACTTTATCAAATAAACCAGGCGCATGCCATTTAGTTTGATTTTTTTCTGCCAGCTCATACCCCTTTCCTTTAACAGTTATAATGTGTAATAATTTTGGACCAGGAATATTTTTTAAATCTTGTAAGGTATCAACCAACTTAGTAATATTATGTCCATCAATCGGTCCAAAATATCTGAACTTTAATGATTCAAATAAATTACTGCTTTTATTTACGATTCCTTTCAAACTCGCTTCCAGCTTACTTGCCATATCACGACCGAAATTTTTTCCTGCAGGAAGTTTGCCCATCAAATTCCAAACCTCATCTCTTACTTTATTATAAGTTGGCGAAGTTGAAATATCAGTTAAATATTCTTTTAATGCGCCAACATTTGGATCAATCCCAATACCGTTATCATTTAATATTACTAACAAATCACTATCAGCAACGCCGGCATGATTCATTGCTTCAAATGCCATTCCTGCTGTCATACTTCCATCACCAATTACAGCAACACTTTTTCTATTCTCACCTTTATACTTTGCAGCAATTGCCATACCTAATGCAGCAGAGATAGAAGTTGAAGAATGACCAACACCAAAAGTATCATACTCACTTTCACTACGTTTAGGAAAACCACTGATGCCATTATATTTTCTGTTAGTAATAAAAACATCTCTGCGACCGGTTAATATTTTATGCCCGTATGCTTGATGACCAACATCCCAAACCAATTGATCGTACGGCGTATTATAAATATAATGTAATGCAACAGTTAATTCAACCACACCCAAGCTTGCAGCAAAATGACCACCATGCACACTCACCACATCTATAATATAATGACGTAATTCATCACAAACCTGATGCAATTGAGCTCTGCTTAATTTTTTAAGATCGGCAGGACTATTAATATTTTTTAAAAGCAATCCGGGTGTGATTTCCATAACCAATAATTAAGTTGTAAAAATACGAGTTTGAAGCAAAGAATTTATCATCCGCAAATATTAAACATCCAATAAAAAGGAATGTTCGGCGATTATAGGATTAATTTATACCAAACAGCCGTCATTTTTACCTTTAATCACAAAACAAATCCGTCAAACCCTATCATAGATTTACTTTTGTATCAGCATGAAAAATAAAATTACTGCATATTGGGCTTGTCAGTTGGGTGGATGGATTTTGTATGGATTAACTATGATGTTTTTTGCTTTTGTATTTGGGCAAAAGCTTGCAGCATATCAATACACGCGTTTGATAATTGAATTATTGATTGGCATACTTATCACTCATTTATTAAGATTTATTTTAACAAAAGGAAATTTAAAACCACCCATTAATAAAGCACATTGGTTTCCATTAATTATTTCAATAGTTGTTATTTCTATTCTGTATCCATTAATTACAAGTGCAGTTGTAGAATTAACAAGATTGTATGATCCGGTAAAAAAGTTTTCTTTCTTTCAAAGATTCATATATAATATATTCAATAACAC
>CAILAF010000544.1 GCA_903832075.1 uncultured Chitinophagaceae bacterium | reverse complement strand
TTATTTTGTCCGCCCAATTTACCGATTGATTTCATATAATCAATAAAACCATTTTTTCTTACTTTTCTAATTTGAAGTTTCTGTAAAATACTTCCATTGATTAAATCATCATAATACACATTTTTATTACGAAGATTATTATCCACTTTTTCTATGAATGAATGAATATCACTCGGTTCATTTTCAAATTCAATAAACCATTCGTGAAAACTTTTTCCTTTGCCTTGAGAAATATTTGGTGCCACTGTAAACTCTATGATATTTACATTTTCTTCTTTAGCAGTTTTCATTAATGCATATTCTACTTCTTCACCAATAACATGTTCACCAAATGCAGAAATAAAATGTTTTATTCTTCCGCTAACAATAATTCGGTAAGGATTTAAAGAAACAAATTTGATAGTATCACCAATATTATATCCCCACAAACCCGCATTGCTGTTTATGATGAGCGCATAGTTCTCTCCTATTTTTACATCTTTTAAATTTAATCGGGTTGGATGTTCATTAAAAATTTCACTGGCCGGAATAAATTCATAAAATATTCCACTATCGGTATTTAATAATAAACCTTCTTCTTTTTGTGAATCTTGAAAAGCAAAGAAACCTTCGCTGGCAGGGAATAATTCAATATAATCTATCTTCTTTCCAATGCTTTCAAAAATTTTTGATTTATATGGCTCAAAGTTTACACCACCTTGCACCATCACACTAAAGTTTGGAAATAATTCTGAAACTTTTTTTCCGCTCTTTTCTATCAATCTGTCAAAATACATTTGCATCCAAGGTGGTATACCACTTATTAATGTCATGTTTTGATGAATCGTTTCTTCAACGATCTTATCCAATTTTGTTTCCCACTCTTCAATACAATTTGTTTCATGACTGGGTAATTGATTTGTTCGCAAGTATTTTGGCACATGATGATTAACGATACCACTTAATCTTCCTGTCGGAATATCTGCAATTCTTTCCAATTCAGGAGAACCGCTTAAAAAAATCATTTTCCCATTAGCAAAATTGTAATTACCTGATTCAACCATATAACATAATAAAGCATTGCGAGCAGAATTAATGTGATTGGGAATAGACTCTTTTGTTATGGGAATATATTTTACACCACTTGTTGTGCCGCTCGTTTTGGCTAAATATATAGGTTTGCCTATCCATAATACATTATGCTTTCCTTCTTTAATTTTTTCGATATAAGGCTTTAATTGTTCATAATCCCTTATAGGAACAGCTTCAATAAAGTCTTTATAAGAAGAAATATTTTCAAAATGATGATCCTTTCCAAAATCTGCAACAGATGCAACTTTTATTAGCTGGTTAAATATTGAAAATTGATCTTCAATAGCCGTTAAACTACTTTTCCTTACTTTATTATATATATAATGAGCAAAAGGCTTCGCCAATAGAGATTTAAAATTCATTTTTGTATCCCCAATAATTTAGGGGTGGCAAAAATAGGTTTAGCTGTCCAGTTCACGTTGGTAAAATAGATTTTTTGGCTAAAAAAGAGGCATTTTCACATCTCCGGAAAAATGTGGAAGAATTATTTGAGGAAACTTTTCAAATTTTGGCAGTTAAACCTTACCTTCGCCGTCCTAATTTTCGAAAATTTATGTTAGCAGTAGTAAAAATAGCAGGTCAGCAATTTAAAGTGCAAGCAGGAGATAGTTTATATGTTCCTCACCTGG
>CAILAF010000543.1 GCA_903832075.1 uncultured Chitinophagaceae bacterium | reverse complement strand
GTTTCTATTTCTGATGTTTATAATACCATGCAAACATTTTTAGGAAGCAGGTATGTAAATGATTTTACAGTTTACGGCAGAAATTTTCATGTGGTTGCACAAGCAGATACTTTGTTTAGAGGTGACATAAAAAATGTAGAAAAGTATTATGTAAAAAATCAGGAAGGACTATTATTACCATTAGGAACTTTGATCAGTTATAAATTAATTGAGAATGCACCACTCATCACGCATTTTAATTTATTCAGAACTGCAGAAATAAATGGAACACCCAAACCCGGTTATAGTAGTGGCCAGGCAATTGATGCATTACGCGAAACTGCTGCAAAGGTTTTACCTGCAGGATATGGTTATGAATTTTCCGGATTAAGCAGAGAAGAAGTTAATGCAGGTTCCAGTGCCATTTATATTTTTGGTTTATCTGTTTTATTTGTGTTTTTATTTTTAGCAGCATTATACGAAAGTTGGTCTGTTCCTTTTTCAGTTTTATTAGCAGTGCCAACAGGTGCATTCGGTGCTATTCTTACATTAACTTTTATTCCTGCATTAAGTAATAATGTGTATGCACAAATTGGATTGGTTACATTAATTGGTTTAGCAGCTAAGAATGCCATTTTAATTGTTGAGTTTGCCAAAGCAAGAGTAGATCATGGAATGGATGTTGTTCCTGCAACATTAGAAGCAGTGAAGTTGCGTTTACGTCCTATCATCATGACATCTATGGCTTTTATATTAGGTGTATTACCATTGGCATTTGCGCAAGGTGCAGGTGCAGTTGCACGTTCAACTATTGGATGGACTGTGTTAGGTGGTATGTTGGCAGCAACATTATTAGCCATTTTTATTGTACCTGTTTTATTTGTAACGATAACCAAATTTGCATTTTCTAAAAAAGAATTATCTGTATTAAAAGCAAATGCTATTGTTCATCCTGATGATCTGCCGCAAGTGTAAGAAGAATATATTTAGGTATAAAATGAGTTATTGAAAAATCTATAAACTTTTGTTTATAGATTTTCAGGAAGGATTTTAATTATGAACATCAGTACTTTCAGTGCATTCAAAAGTCGTAACTATAGATTGTTTTTTATCGGGCAATCTATTTCGTTGATAGGAACATGGATGCAAAAAACGGTAGTGAGTTGGGTTATCTATTCACTTACGCATTCAAAGTTTATGTTGGGATTTACTTTGTTTGCTAACATGTTTCCTTCTTTTTTATTTTCATTTATTGGTGGTGTAGTAGCCGATAGATATAACCGTTACAAATTATTACTGCTAACACAAGTTGTTTCAATGATTCAGGCAGTGTTATTAACTGCATTAATATTCTTCAATCATTATACTGTTGCAGAAATAATCTGGTTAAGTGTTATGTTGGGTATCATCAATGCATTTGATGTACCTGCCCGCCAATCATTGGTGTATGATATGGTGACAGATAAAAAAGATTTACCCAATGCATTAGCATTAAATTCTTCGATGGTTAATTTATCAAGATTAATTGGTCCGGCTATTGCAGGAATTGTAATTGAACAATATGGTAATGCTTTTTGTTTTGGATTAAATGCATTAAGCTTTGTTGCAGTTATCATTTCATTATTATTAATGAAGCTGCCCGTATATGTTGCCAATCCAAGAACAAAAAATATTTTGGGCGAATTAAAAGACGGTTTCAGTTACATTAAAAGAACACCCGATATTGCTTTTGTAATTGCCATGCTTGCATTGGTAAGTTTTTTGGTTTTACCATTTAGTTCATTAATGCCGGTATATGCCAAAGATGTATTTCATGGTAATGCATCTACTTATGGAACTTTAAATAGTATAATAGGCTTAGGTGCATTTTCGGGAGCCTTATTTTTAGCATCATTAAAACCAACTACCAATTTCAGAAAAGTATTAGCGATCAATACTTTTGTTTTTGGTGCAGGACTTGTTTTATTTGCTTTCACTACTTTTTATCCGTTGGCATTGGTGTTTGCCGTTATTGCAGCATTTGGAATGATGTCGCAGATTACTATCTCCAATACTGTTATACAAACCACTGTTGATCCTGCCATGCGTGGAAGAGTGATTAGTATTTATGCGATGGCTTTTTTTGGAATGCAACCTTTTGGCGGATTAGTGATTGGTTCTATATCGGAAAAGATTGGAGTTGAAGCTACCATTTTAGCCGAAGGTATTATTGCATTATTAATTGGTGTTTTGCATTTACAGTTTCTTCGAAAACATAAAAAGAAAGACAGTAATTAATTTTTTGTCAGGGATAGCAAACTTAAACCTCCGAGGTCTTTAAGACCTTGGAGGTTTTTTTATTATGTCATTCTGATTCCGCATAAGCGGAAGAAGAATCTGTTTGTATTGTTTAATTTCTCTTTAGTTCCCTCACTTTTTTCGGGATAATAAACTTAAACCTCCGAGGTCTTAAAGACCTCGGAGGTTTTTTTATACAACATTTTTTTCAAATAAAAAATGGGAAAAAT
>CAILAF010000542.1 GCA_903832075.1 uncultured Chitinophagaceae bacterium | reverse complement strand
TAACAGTTCGGGCATAAATTGTTTTTATAAAGATAATATTATTTAAAACAATCTTATGCAAACGGTGTCTTCACAACTTTTGCTTTTACTAATGTATTGCGTATATCAATAAATATTTCGCTGTCTAATGCAGCATGTTCTATTGCCACGTAACCCAAGCCTACGGCCTTGTTCAGCGATGGTGCCTGTGTACCGCTGGTTACTTTACCGATTGTATTTCCATTAATATCTTTTATTAAATAATCATGACGCGGAATACCACGTTCGATCATTTCAAAACCAACTAATTTTTTTTGTATGCCTGCTGCTTTTTGTTTTTCAATGATATCTTTTGCAGTAAAATCTTTAGTGAATTTTGTTACCCAACCCAAACCTGCTTCTAATGGCGTGGTTGTATCATTAATATCATTGCCATATAAACAATAACCCATTTCTAAACGCAATGTATCTCTTGCACCCAATCCAATTGGTTTTAATCCTTGCGGTGTACCCATTTCAAAAATGGCATTCCAAATTTTTTCTGCATTATCATCTTTATCTTCAAAATAAATTTCCACACCACCTGCACCGGTATAACCTGTTGCACTGATTATAACATTATCAACACCTGCAAATTTCCCTTTGGTGAAAGTGTAATATTTTAGATTCAAAATATCTGTGTCAACCAATGGCTGTAAAATTTTTGTTGCATTAGGTCCCTGAATGGCGAGCAAACAAGTTTTATCACTGATGTTATGCATCTCTGCATTTTTAGAATTGAATTTTGAAATCCAATTCCAATCTTTTTCAATGTTACTTGCATTCACTACCAACATATATGTTTTATTTTCTTCAATGCAATACACTAATAAGTCATCAACAATTCCACCTTCTTCATTAGGCAAACAACTGTATTGCGCTTTGCCATCAGTTAATTTGGATGCATCATTACTGGTAACACGCTGAATCAAATCCAATGCATTTTCTCCTTTCAAAATAAATTCACCCATGTGACTAACATCAAACACACCTGCATTATTTCTAACGGCTGCATGTTCATCATTGATGCCTGTATAACTGATCGGCATATTATAACCTGCAAATGGAGCCATCTTTGCACCGAGTGCAATATGTTTTTGAGTGAAGGGAGTATTTTTTACCACAATCGTTGTTTTAGTTTGTGCAAAAATAAGTGATACTTATTCGAAGAAAAAATAAAAGCAGTTCTGCGATCAGAACTGCTTAACCAAAACAACTGCATATGTAAAAAAATCTATAACAATCTTATCGTGGATCTGCTTATAATTTTTCTATGTATTTACTCCAATCATTGATAAGTTGTGCTTCTGTTGTATGTAAGTAAGAAAGTATTTCTGTTTTATTATTGAATGGTAAAAGTTTTATTATCGTTGCTCTTCCATATGCATGATCTATAAACATTACCATGGAACCGGATAACCAATATCTATATTTTCCTTTCCAAAAATTATCTAACTCAATTGGATTTTTTTTATCAGCAATTAATTTTTTTATGGATAATATTTTTTCTGTATCACATTGCCCCGATGCAAAAGCAGCCAATCCTTCCGCAAACCAATCAATTCCTGAAACATCACTAAAATCAGGACTTTTATTTAATTGCCCATGAAATACATGGACCAATTCGTGTGTAATTAATTGTTGTGTTTTTATTTTATCTGCATCATCATGTTCGCATGATTGTTCTTTCCATTGTTTGGGAGAAATCATATCTAACTTATCGGCAACACCACTTGCTACCATCCAGCATTCGGATGTAAAGTCGGGCATTTTCCAATCATTTTTCCAGGCGCTGTCTAATGAATGTCTGTTTGGATGAATTATAACCGAAAAAGATTTTTTATAATCATCTGAAAAAAATGAATCAACAGAATCTATTCCGATATTTATAAAACTTACATATTCTTTTTTGTTTTGTTTATCTGAATGCGTATAAGCTAATTCAAATTTTTTATGTTTTTCTTTCATCCAATTACCGGATATATGAGTACTATTGGATAGTACAATCATCGGCAGCATAAACCAAAGAATGGATTGTTTTGTTTTCAATGTTTTATGTTTTAACTATAGTTCGTTAAATACAATGGTTAAAAAAATAGTTTGACTTACTGAATGATTCTAATGATCATTTTTCTGCTAATACACCTTTTAATCCCTCACACATATCTTTTATCCGCAGATAAGATGCTTCGGAGTTTTCTCTTTTATCTAATCTTATTTTTAGTTTGCCCGGAGATGATTTGAGATGAAACTTTGTACCATCATTCAATTCTTGAAATACATCAATATGGTCATGCGGTGAAGTAAAGAAATCATTGGGGCTAATACTTTTATTGATATAATATTGAACCTCTGCTGTTTTGTATTTACTAAATGATGCATTGAATTGATAATAATCTCTTTTTTCTTTAATGGAAATATTGATGTTATGATCATTCCATTCGATGCATGAAATACATGCAATAGCCAAGAATATATAACAGGCAATTTGATATTTGATATTTTTCATGCTAAATGATTTTTAATTTGAAAGGGAAGTGCCGTTACTGAGAGCAATACCGGCACTTGTATTCCCAACTTCAACCAAGTTTTACATAGAGAATCTTATCATTAACAGATCATTTACCGATTGCTTAGTGTTTTGAGCGGATTGTTTTTTTACCGGTTCCACTTTCTTTTGTTTTTCAGGTTGATAATGATATCGTGAATTGTCGCTATCATTTTGCAATTGTTTATCTTCTTCATTATCATCATTACTTAATTTATCTGTTCTTTCCAATCCTTTGGCAGTCATGATATATTCAACATTATGATCCCAT
>CAILAF010000541.1 GCA_903832075.1 uncultured Chitinophagaceae bacterium | reverse complement strand
TTTATTAAAGAAGAAATAAAAGAAATTTCTCAAAACAATCTCATCATAGTCTATCAAAACAAATCTTATAGTATCGTAGTTCCCTTTGTTGACAAGGCGTCCATTGATAATGCCATTACTTGCATTTGCACTTTATTGTTATTGAAATATGAAATTGATACCATTCAAAAAAACATTTTGCAATTGCAATCGGTTGATATGCGCATGCAATTATTAAAAGGAATTAATAATTGTATCATCATCAATGATAGTTACAGCAATGATCTTTCTTCATTGGGTATTGCATTAGATTATTTAAAACAGCAATCCGGGAATCATTCAACAACAATTATTTTATCGGATATTTTTCAAACAGGTTTATCCAATGAAATTTTATATCACCAAGTTGCTAATGAATTACATTCAAGACATATTCATCGTTTAATTGGTATCGGAAAAAATATCAGTAATCATCATACACAATTTCATTTCATTCCTCAAACTATATTTTATTCTTCCACTGAAAATTTTTTAGCTGATAGTAACACACATCAATTTAAAGATGATTTTATTTTATTAAAAGGCGCCCGAATTTTTGCATTCGAGCGTATCAGCAAATGGTTAGAACAAAAAGTTCATCAAACAGTTTTAGAAATTAATTTATCTGCTTTAACACATAATTTAAAACAATATCAACAACAAATTTTGCCATCAACTAAACTAATGGCGATTGTAAAAGCATTTAGTTATGGCAGCGGAAGTGCAGAAGTGGCAAGGGTTCTACAGTTTTGTAAAGTTGATTATTTGGCTGTTGCTTATACCGATGAAGGAGTTGAATTACGCAAAGCAGGCATTAGTTTACCTATTATGGTAATGAATATTGATGAAGTAGGTTTTGATACTTTGGTTGAATATTCTTTAGAACCTGAAATTTTTTCTTTTAATATTTATGAAAAGTTTCATCAATATTTATTGCAACAAGGCATTACAAATTTTCCTGTTCATATAAAAGTAAATACCGGAATGAATCGTTTAGGTTTTGAACCAATTGATGTGAAAATATTATGTACATCATTGCATCAAAATAAAACAATGAAAGTGCAATCGGTGTTTAGTCATTTAGTAGCGAGTGAAAATATTGACCATGATGATTTCACAAAACATCAAGCTGAATTGTTTGAAAAATTTTGCAGCGAAGCAGGAAAAATAATTAGTTATTCATTTATAAAACATATTGCCAACTCGGCTGCAATATTTCGTCATCCACATTTGCAATACGATATGGTTCGCTTGGGCATTGGATTATACGGCATTGATGGCGGCAACGAAAATGAATTGCCATTACAAACAGTAGCAACTTTAAAAACCACCATTGCACAAATACGAAATGTAAAAGCCGGTGAAACCATCGGGTATAACAGAAAAGGAAAAATAAATCGTGATAGTAAAATTGCAACTTTAAGAATTGGTTATGCCGATGGATTGAGCAGAAAATTAAGTAATGGTGTTGGTAAAATTTTTGTGAATGGAAAATTGGCGCCAATCATTGGAAATGTTTGTATGGATATGACGATGATTGATGTAACTGATATTTCAGATGTAAAAGAAAATGATACCGTTGAAATTTTTGGCAAAAACATTTCTGTTAATCAAATCGCTGAATGGTGCAATACCATTGCTTATGAAGTGATGACGAGCATTAACCAACGAGTGAAAAGAATTTATGTAGAAGAATAAATTGTTAAACAGATAAATAATAAAATGGAAGACAATTCGCAAAAAAATAATCCTTTGCATGGATTAACACTTGAAAAAATTGTAACACAATTAGTAGATTCTTATGGTTGGGAAGAATTAGGACAACATGTAAACATTAATTGCTTTACAAGTAATCCTTCTATTCAATCGAGTTTAAAATTTTTGCGTAAAACACCTTGGGCAAGAACAAAGGTTGAAAGTTTTTATTTGTATTCTAAACGAAAGAAAAAATTGAAGGAATAATTTTTTAAGAATGCTCAATTAATAATCCAACTGCACAAGAGTGCGACGCAACTAAAGCCCAATAGAAATACTGTTGCCGGTATAATAAAATCAACACTTTTCCTATTCACACAAATCCCCTACTTTTGCAACCCTTAATTGCGGATGTGGCGAAATTGGCAGACGCACTAGACTTAGGATCTAGCGCCGCAAGGCATGTGGGTTCGACCCCCTCCATCCGCACTTTTTTATTTTAAATTTTACGTGTGCTATGGCAAAAGTTATTAGAGAGAATATCGGTCTGTTAAATGATAAATTGACCGTTACATTAGCGAAAGAAGATTATTATAACGGCTTTGAACAAAGCTTAAAAAAATATGCGAAGACTGCCAATATTCCTGGATTTCGCAAAGGAATGGTGCCAGCAGGTTTGGTAAAGAAAATGCATGGACAAAGTGTTTTTACTGATGAAGTTTTACGCAATGTAGAAAAATCGTTGAACGAATATTTAGGAAAAGAACAATTAGAAATTTTTGCGCAACCGCTTCCTTTGGATAATGACGCCAACGCTTTGGATGTAAATAATCCGAAAGAATATTCTTTTTCATTTGAAGTTGGATTAAAACCTTCATTTGAAATTGATGCTAAAAAAATTAATGTTACAAAATATAAAGTAATCATTACTGATGCAATGATTGCTGATGAATTAGACCGTTTACAAGTTCGTCATGGCAAAATGACTGAACCCGAAACTGTAACCGGTGATGATAATGTGTTGAACGTAAAATTTGTTGAGTGCGATAAAGATGGCAATGAAATGGAAGGTGGCATTACTAAAGACAATTCATTATTAGTAAAATATTTTGCAGAAAATTTTCGCAAGAATTTATTGGATAAGAAAAAAGATGATAGCGTTATTTTACAATTGAATAAAGCATTTGAAGAAAAAGAATTGGATTTTATTTTAACTGATTTAGGATTAAGCAAAGAAGATAAAACCGCTGCCGACAAGTATTTTAAGCTAATCATTACTAAAGTTGGTCATGTTGAAAAAGCTGAATTGAATGAAGAATTTTTTAAACAAGTTTATCCGAATAAAGAAATTAAAACGGCTGAAGAATTCAATGCTGCTTTAAAAGAAGAAATTGAAACTTATTATGCTGCGCAAAGCAGAAATCAAATTCATGATCAGATCTATCATCATTTGTTAGATCATACCACCATGGATTTTCCTGAAACTTTTTTGAAACGTTGGTTGCAAACAGGTGGTGAAAAACCGAAAACAGCAGAAGAAGCAGAAACAGAATTCCCTTCTTTCAAAGATCAACTAAGATGGACCTTAATCAGCAATAAATTAACAACTGATAATAAAATTGAAGTTGCGCAAGATGATCTTCGCGACTTTGCCAAACAACAATTGTTTCAATACATGGGCAATCAATTAGGCGCATTGGGCGATAATCAACAATGGGTAGATGATTATGCCAACAGAATGATGCAAGACAAAAAATTTGTTGAGGATAGTTATCATCGTATTGCAACAGAAAAAATGTTTGCAGCACTAGAAACACAAGTAACCGCAAAGGAAGAAGAAATAAGTGCTGAAGATTTTGCAAGCAAATTGCATCACCATCATCATTAAATCCCCCCAACCCCTTAAAGGGGAGTTGAAAAAGTAAATGCAAAAGATTGATTCCGAAAATGAATCAATCTTTTGCATTTACATCAGTCATCAGAAAAAATTTTATAGAAAGATTTCAGAACTTAGCCAGCTTATCAGACCTTTATCAAATGAAAGTAGTTATTACTGCTGCCACCACAGGAGAATGGATGCCAACTTTTTTGGATGTAAATGAATTGTACACCAATAAAAGTAAACGCATGAAATTATTATTTCATCAAAGTGGTGTTGGAATGTTGGCGGCTGCAATTTCTATTACAAGAATGGTGTATGAAGAAAAGCCTGATTTAATTATTCAAGCAGGCATTGCAGGAACATTTGATAAAAAAATTAACTTAGGAAAAGTTGTTGTTGTAAATAATGAAATGTTAGGTGATACCGGTGTTGAAGAAGAAGGGAAATGGAAAGATTTGTTTGATTTGAAATTAGAAAAAAGCAGTTATCATCCGTTTGATAAAAGAAAATTACCCAATCAACATTTGAAAGAATTTAATTTACTTAAGTTGCCGGAAGTGAATGCCGTTACAGTAAATGAAATAACAACGAATGATGAACGAATCGATCAACTCATTAAAAAATATAATCCACAAATTGAAAGTATGGAAGGTGCTGCTTTGCATTATGTATGTAGAGAACTAAATATTCCTTTCATTCAAATTCGCAGTATTTCAAATTATGTTGGCGAAAGAGATAAATTAAAATGGAAGATGAAAGAAGCCATTCAAAATCTCAATCAAACATTATTGAAATATGTTGATGGTTTATATAAAATGAAATAAATCAAAACTTATAACTTTGAAATTTACGCTTGGTTTTTCTCCTTGTCCGAATGATACATTTATTTTTGATGCATTGGTCAATCATAAAATTGACACAAAAGGATTTGAATTTGATACACATTTAGAAGATGTGCAAACACTTAATGAATGGGCATTACAGGGCAAATTAGATTTCTCGAAAATCAGTTATGGCGTTTTACCTTTAATATTGAATGATTATATTTTATTAAACAGTGGCGGTGCATTAGGCAAAGGAGTTGGGCCATTGCTAATTGCAAAAACAATTGAAGCTGGAAAATGGATGATAGACGATAAAACAATTGCAATTCCGGGAAAAAACACAACAGCACATTTATTATTTTCATTGGCATTTCCAAAAGCAACAAAAAAAATATTTAAAGTATTTAATGAAATTGAAGATGCAGTTTTAAATGAAGAAGTAGATGCAGGAGTTATTATTCATGAGAATAGATTTACTTATCATTTAAAAGGATTACATAAAATTGTTGACCTTGGAGAATATTGGGAAGAAAAAATAAAAGTGCC
>CAILAF010000540.1 GCA_903832075.1 uncultured Chitinophagaceae bacterium | reverse complement strand
TCATAAGTATCCTGAT
The DNA here is from genome assembly GCA_903832075.1 of uncultured Chitinophagaceae bacterium. Classification (GTDB taxonomy): domain Bacteria; phylum Bacteroidota; class Bacteroidia; order Chitinophagales; family Chitinophagaceae; genus CAILAF01. Next base: position 7,457 of record CAILAF010000540.1, on the reverse strand, counting down.
AAGCAAAACCAGTATAACAACTAAAAATAAAAACATCGCGTACTTCTTCAACTCTTTTTATTTCAAACTCTTTCGTATATAATGTATTGAGTTCTTCCATTGTGAGGCGTTCTCTTTCCGGGTCCTGATAAGTGCATTTAAATGCCATTAACGGATTTATATCAAGCCAGCCTTGTTCTATTGCAAACCTAACAACCTGCTTAAAATTTTTTACGTGCTTCATTGAAGTATTCGTACTTAAATTTTCTACAGTTTCTAAATAATGACAGAATCCGGAAGCATGAGCCATTTTTAATTGTGTTAATGGAATATCTGAAATAGAATATTCTGCTTTTATAAAGGCTGCTAATTTTTCTTTACTTATTGTAAGCCGTGTAAGTGTTTTAACATCACGTTTGCCGGCATTTACTTTTTCGCTATACTTCTTTAAATAGTAGGTATATATATCTAACAGATATTTTTCTTTTGGCTTAATACCCATGTATTGTTGTTTTATTATTTCTGCAGAAATTAATTTATCTGCAGCACTTAATAAACTATAGTGTTTATTAATACTTCCCTTTATTGTATCTAAATGGAAGTTTACATCTTTTGCATTTTCTGTTTTGCTAATTACTTTTTGTGCCTTATTATCCCATTGTTTAGGATCAACTGATTTAGAAGTATTCATTTCCACTCTTTCATTATTATAAGTAATGCGGCAATAAATAGGAGCCACGCCATTTTTTTTACGGCGAATGAGCACCCAGAATAGAATTGTTAACGAATTTTTGTTCATAATAAAAGTTTTTAGGCTCGCTACATATAAACTTAATTTATACTTGGATTTACTGAAAGCTAACAGGAACAATAGTTTTAAAAGAATTCGGTGAACAAAAATATAAGCAAAGTTGTTCACCGAATTGTTCACCGAATGGATTGACAGACTTTCTGATATTTTGATATGCCACTAATGTAAAAACCCCTTAAAACTTGCATTTTAAAGGGTTTTCAGTAAGTTTGAGAAGGTGAAAGTGATCCCGCTGGGACTCGAACCCAGGGCCCCAACATTAAAAGTGTTGTGCTCTACCAACTGAGCTACGAGATCGCACCCATTTTTTGGGAGTGCAAAAATAGGTGAATTCAGTTCTGCACCAAATTTTAAAAAAAGTATTTTCTTTTTCATTCTAAAAGAATATTAACAATTGTCAATATCTCAAAGCTTATTTTTGTTGAATAAACTTTTGTGTATGTCATATTTTCAAAATAAAGTAATTGTAATTACAGGTGGTTCAGAAGGAATTGGTAAAGCCTTGGTAGATATCTTTTTATCACAAGGTGCTAAAGTAGCCGCTTGTAGTAGGAATTTTGATAAGTTATATCATTTACAACAAATACATGCCGGTAAATCATTAATGATTCATACTGCTGACGTTAGTAAAGAACAAGATTGTAAAATTTTTATTGAATCTGTTATTAAATTATATGGAACGATTGACGTATTAATTAATAATGCAGGTATCTCTATGCGTTCATTGGTTCAAGATGTGGAGTTTGAAACATTACGCAGAGTAATGGATGTAAATTTTTGGGGAACAGTTTATTGTACAAAATTTTCATTGCCATACATTATGAAGAATAACGGAACTGTTGTTGGGGTTTCTTCAATTGCAGGATATAGAGGATTGCCCGGAAGAAGTGGCTATTCTGCTTCTAAGTATGCAATGAATGGTTGGTTAGAAGCTTTACGCACGGAATTATTAACTACCGGCGTGAATGTTATGTGGGTATGCCCCGGTTTTACTGCATCAAATATTCGCAATGTTGCATTGAATAGAGTTGGTAAACCGCAAGGTGAAAGTCCATTAGATGAAAGTAAATTAATGACTGCTGAAGAATGTGCAGCGCATATCAATAAAGCAATTGAAAAAAGAAAACGCACAATTGTATTAACTGCCAATGGGAAGCAAACAGTTTTACTGAATAAATTATTTCCTTCATTAGCTGATAAATTGGTTAGAAGATTTTTCTTTAGAAATGAGGAGTTAGTGAAATAAGTTTTTTGTTGTAACGTTTATCATTTGGATGCAGATTATTACGCTTTCAACTGATATTGGCCATCACGATTATTTAGTAGGTGCTGTCAAAGGGCAATTGCTTTCTCAAAATGCAGATTATAATGTTGCAGACATCACTCATTATCTTTCTCAATCTAATTTTCCTCAATCAGCATATGTTTGTTCTAATGCATTTAAATTTTATCCTGACCAAACGATTCATATAATTTTATTGAACTTATTTGAGAATGCATCGCAGCAAATTTTAATTACTAATCACCATAATCAATTCATCGTTTGTCCCGATAATGGAATTTTGACAATGATTGTTGGAGATAAGCCGGCAGAAATTGTTTCAATCAACATTCAAAACAAAAATACTTTATTGGAAATAACTGAAGTGATTACAATGGCAGTAAAACAATTAAGTAATGGAATGAAGTTGAGTGAAGTTGGAAATAAAGTTGAAAATATTGTTGAGAAGTTTCCTTTACGACCAACATTTGGTAATGATTGGATTGATGGGCAAATATTATTCATTGATCGTTTCGAAAATGTAATTATAAATATTACAAAAAAAGAGTTTGAAGAAAAACGCGATGGAAGAAAATTCAAAATTGTTTTTAAAAGAAATGAAGTGATTGATGTAATCAGTAATAATTATGCATCAATGAATGAAGGAGAGAAATTAGCTTTCTTTAATTCTGCAGGTTATTTGGAAATAGCTATCAATAAAGGTAACATAGCCGGTTTGTTTGGTTTACAGGGATTCAATGAAAAGATGCATGAAAAAGCCGCAGCTGTTCAAAATAAATGGTTCTATCAAACTGTAAGAGTTTTCTTTGAATAAAAAATTCTCAATAAATTTATTTAATAAAATTATCGCTGTTCGAAAAAGCAATCTCTTCTCATTTAATTTTTTGCAAGTATTTTCGCAGTTCGGTTTATTCAATCTTAAATCAAAATTTAAAATCACAAATATTTATGGCATATGATATAATTGTTATTGGAAGCGGTCCCGGTGGTTATCCGGCAGCAATTCGTGCATCGCAATTAGGTTTGAAAGTAGCGATCATTGAAAAGGAAAGTTTAGGTGGTATTTGTTTGAATTGGGGTTGTATTCCAACAAAAGCTTTATTGAAGAGTGCGCAAGTGTATGAATATGTAAAACATAGTGCTGCTTATGGTATTAATGCAACTGGTACAGCAGATTTTAGTGCAGTAATAAAACGTAGTCGTGGTGTGGCAGATAAAATGAGTAAAGGAGTTAACTTTTTGATGAAGAAGAATAAGATCGATGTGATAATGGGGTATGGAAAGATAAAAAGTAAAGGACAAGTTGAAGTAACTGCTGTTGATGGGAGTAAACAAATTGTTGAATCGAAATATATCATCATTGCAACCGGTGGTCGCAGCCGAGAATTACCAAACTTAAAACAAGATGGTAAAAAAGTAATTGGTTATCGCGAAGCAATGGTATTACCAACTCAACCCAAAAGCATGATTATTGTTGGAAGTGGTGCAATTGGTGTTGAGTTTGCTTATGTTTATAATAGTATGGGAACAAAAGTTACCATTGTTGAATTTATGCCACGTGCTGTTCCGGTTGAAGATGAAGATATTTCTAAAGAACTGGAAAAACAATATAAAAGAATTGGTATTGAAATTATGACAAGTGCTTCTGTTGAATCAGTTGATACAAGTGGCGCAACAGTAAAAGCATTAGTTAAGAAACAAGATGGCAGTACCATTACTTTAGAAGCTGATATTGTTTTAAGTGCAGTTGGTGTTGTAGCAAATATTGAAAACATTGGATTAGAAGAAAATGCAATTAAAACAGATAAAGGAAGAATTGTTACAGATAAATATCAACAAACAAATGTGCCAACTATTTATGCAATTGGTGATTGCAGTCCCGGTCAGGCTTTAGCACATGTTGCTGCAAAAGAAGGAATCAATGCAGCTGAACATATTGGTTATGCAGAAAAAAAATATAATCACTTGCCTGATCCAGTTGATTATAATAATGTTCCTGGATGTACTTATTGCACACCTGAAATTGCAAGTATTGGTTATACAGAAAAAGCTGCAAAAGATGCCGGTTATGAAATTAAAGTTGGTAAGTTTCCTTTTATGGCAAGCGGAAAAGCAAGCGCAGCGGGTGCTACAGAAGGTTTTGTAAAAGTGATATTCGATGCTAAGTATGGCGAATTTTTAGGAGCACACATGATTGGTGCAAATGTTACTGAAATGATTGCGGAAGTTTCTGTTGCCAGAAAATTAGAAGCAACTGCTCATGAAATTTTAAATGCTATTCATCCGCATCCAACAATGAGTGAAGCTTTGAAAGAAGCAACTGCTGCTGCTTATGGTGAAGCAATAGATATGTAATATTTGAGATTGCAAATTTAATATTTAAGGATTGCAAATAAATTTGTAATCCTTTTTTTGTTTGAAAAAAAACTCAATACATTTATTGTTCATTTATCATGATTAAAAATTTATGTATGCGTATCTTTTTTAGTTTAATATCAATTATTCTGTTTTGTTTTATTGGAATCAATTCCTTTAGTCAAATAGAAGTATATAAAGCAAAAACATTGACGCTTGATAAACCCGCCAAAGAAGTAAAACTGAATAAAACTAAAATATCCGATTCTGCATTAACAAGTCTTAGCTTTTTTGTTGGAAGATGGAAATGTGGAGTAAATGGTGCAGTTTATGAAATAAAAGATATTAATAACGATTTAAGTAAACTAAAAACAAGTGCTGGTTCAGCAAAAACAAAACCTTTATACATTTTTAATGATGGTACTTATTATTGGGAATCTTATGGTGAAAAGAAAAAGGGAAAATGGGAAAAAACAAAAAGAAAAGATTATCCGATCGTTTTGCTAAATGCAATTGAAAAAAAAGATTGGTTAATAGGAAGAGATCCTTATGGTGCAAACATTATTAATATTTGGGATGGAGTTTATTATAGCTATACTGCTACACCTTTTTAATAATAAAATTGTTTTCACATCTTAGATAATCATTTATGAAAAAAATATTTTCTTTCTTTTTTATTATTTTCTTTGTTTCAAATTTATTTGCACAAAAAAATAAAGAAGTAAAAAATGTTTCGCAAGATTATTTTCCTTCATCGCAATTTTGGGAATATCGTTCACCTTCATCATTTAATATTGATAGCAATAAATTAAATGACGCCATTCAGTTTGCAAAAAACAATGAAGCAAAACTTCCACGTAATCAAGAATTAGCACAAGCCATGACATTTGGTAAAGAACCTTTTAGTGATGCCATTGGTCCATTGGAAGAACGTGGCGATCCGTCCGGAATAATAATTTATAAAGGTTACATTATTGCTGAATGGGGTGATGTAAATAAAGTTGATATGACCAACAGTGTTACAAAAAGTTTTTTATCAACTGTTGTAGGATTGGCGGTGGATAAGGGTCTGATTAAATCTACCAATGATTTGGTTGCATCCTATGTTCCACCAATTGAAGTATATAATAATAATCCATACCGAAGTGCAGAAGATATTGGTAAACTACAATTATTATATCTTTTCAATTCAACGCACAATAAAAAAATTACTTGGGAAACAATGCTTCGTCAAACAAGTGATTGGGAAGGAACATTATGGGGCAAGCCCGATTGGGCTGATCGTCCGAGTGATAAACCAAATGAATGGTTAACAAGAAAAAGAAATGAACCAGGCGCTGTTTGGAAATATAATGATACACGTGTTAATGCATTAGCACTAGCAACAACTTGTGTTTGGCATAAACCATTGCCAGAAGTTTTGAGAGAAAATATTATGAATCCAATTGGTGCAAGTAATACTTGGCATTGGACCGGTTATAGAAATGCATGGATTGTATTAGATGGAAAAATTATTCAATCAGTAAGTGGTGGCGGACATTTTGGTGGTGGTATGTTTATAAATGCTTTTGATATGGCTCGCTTTGGTTTGCTTACTTTACACAAAGGAAATTGGAATGGCAGACAATTAATTTCAGAACAATGGATTAATCAATCAACAACGCCAACATCTGCAAATGTTGGTTATGGTTACATGAATTATTTTTTAAACACCGATAAAAAATTATTGCCATCAGCACCGGCAGATGTTTTTGTGCATATCGGTAATGGCACTAATTTAATTTATGTTGACAGGCAACATGAAATTGTTGCTGTTGTTAGGTGGTTAGAAAATAGTGCAATGGATGGAGTGGTGAAAAGAATTTTGGATGCAATGAATAAATAGCAATTGAATGATGTAACTTTAAAATGTTGTGATACAACATTAACCTGCTTCTATGTTTTTTCAGCAATTCAGCGCTACTTTATTAATAATTATTTTTATTGTTTCAACCATTGCTATTTGGATAGCAGGAGTGAAGATTACCAAAGCTATTGATACCATTACCACGTATTATAATCTGAGTGAGGCTTTCGGCGGAATGTTCTTTTTAGCAATCGTTACTAATTTACCTGAAATCGCGATTACTTGTGTAGCAGCTTATCATCATAATTATGATATTGCCGTTAGTAATTTATTAGGTGGTTTTGCCATTCAAACTTTTGTTTTGGTATTGATTGATGCATTTGGTGTTGGTTATAAAGCACCATTAACATACAGAGGTAAAGGACCGATATTAATTATTGAAGGTGTTTCATTAATTTTTATTTTAACGATTGTGATGATGTCGAAACAATTTTCGAATGATGTTTTCTTCTTTCGTTCTACACCGTTTGAATGGTTGATATTATTTATTTGGTTGGGAAGTATTCATTTTATTTCTCGCTTATCTAAAAAAAATAAAACAACATCTGATGTAATTCAAAGTGAAAATAAAATTGAACATCTTGCAGAAAAAAAATTAAAAAGATCTGCGCATCATCAAACAGCGATTATTATTTTTATTATTTGTGCAATCATCACTTTAATTGCCGGTTGGGCATTGGAAGAAAGCAGCGATTTATTGGCAAAGCATTTTAATATGAGCGGAATTTTATTTGGTGCAACATTTTTAGCATTGGCAACTGCATTGCCTGAAATATCCACAGGCATTGCATCTGCGAAGATTAAAGATTATCAAATGGCAGTGAGTGATATTTTTGGCGGCAATGCTTTTTTACCTGTTTTATTTTTAGTAGCATCATTAATTGGTGGCGATGCAATTCTTCCTTCGCTAAAACCAAGTGATATGTATTTAACAGGATTAGGAATAATTCTTACCGGCATTTATATAATTGGAATGGTAGTGGGTTCTAAAAAACAATTTTTTAATTTAGGTGTTGATTCAATTATTGTAACTGTTGTTTATATAGCCGGTGTTATTGGGTTGGTGTTTTTGGTGTGATGGATTTTGTAAAAAAATATTTACAGTTTATTATATTTTTAACGGC
>CAILAF010000539.1 GCA_903832075.1 uncultured Chitinophagaceae bacterium | reverse complement strand
TCTCATAATGTTAGTTTTTTTGTAAGGCCTTGTTCGAAAGAACGAGGCTTTATGTTTATTCAACTATCGCATTAATCAATAACAAAAAAACGCTACCATTTTTGGTAACGTTTCTTAAGGAAGGTTGCGGAGACTGGGGGACTTTAACCTATGACTTTTGCCTTAATTCCGTTTTTGCTCCATGTCGATAAAACTCAATGAAATCAATAGTTATACTAAAGATGATAAAAATTAGCAAAAAATAGTTGTCATAATATTTGCTACCTAATTTGCTACCTATTATCTTTATAGTAGCAAATTAAACAACATGAGTACAATTCGATTTTCTCTCCGCAAAGACAAAAAATTAAAAGACGGGACCGCCCCTATTGAATTGGTATATCAGATTAAAGGACAGCGTAAATATTATAACACCGCCTATAAATCATTTTCTAAATGTTGGGATGTAGAAAATCAGAAAGCGATTTACTTAGATAAGAAAGCGGCTAAAAAATCTCTTCCCGGTGTTGACTATGATTTAATCCCTACTAATAAACAAACAGAAGAATTAAACAGCAATCTTGATGACATTGCCGATCAGATAAAAAACATTGAAAAGCGTTTTGAATTTGATAAGGTTACTTACTCTGCTCAAATGATTATTGATAAACTGAAAGCTGAAAGGGGAGGCACAACTAAAATAGATTTGTCTTCTAAGGTGCTGTTTGATTTTATTGATAAATACATTGAAACACATAAAACAACAAGAGAAAAGGGAAGCTTATCGGTTTACAGTGCGCTGAAATCACACTTAGAAGCTTTTCAGAAATATACTCATAAGAATATAACCTTTGAAAGTATCGATTATTCTTTCTTTCAATCATTCCAAAACTTTCTTATTGAAAAAAGAAGCTTAAATAATACAACAGTTGCAAAACAATTAAGCACCGTTAAAACATTTCTTAATTACGCAAAGCTGCAGGGCATTGAGGTTTCGGATAAATACAGTGACTTTAAAATTAAAAAAGAAAACCTTGAAGTAATCGCCTTGACAAATGATGAATTTGAAACACTTTACTATTTTGATTTAAAGGATAACAAAAAATTTGCCCAGGTAAGAGATGTGTTTTGTTTTGCCTGCGTAACCGGATTAAGATATTCAGATTTAGCACAACTTAAAAGGGAGCATATAAAAGAAGATGAAATAATTATCACAGTTAAGAAAACAAAAGAACGTTTATCTGTTCCATTAACCAATTATTCAAAAGCTATTTTAAACAAGTATAAAGATCAACGCAACCCATTGCCGATTATAAGCAATCAGAAAATGAATGATTATTTAAAGGGGTGGGATGAAAAGGATGACAAAGGCAATATTAAGAAACATAATGTCGGGCTTTGTGAATTAGCAGGGATTAATGAACAAATTGAAATAGTCCGTTTCAAAGGAGCAAAGCGAATTACAAACATTTATCCAAAGTATAAATTAATTGGAGTTCACACTGGAAGGAAAACATTTGCAACTCTATCACTTGAGAAAGGAATGAGTGCAGAGGAAGTAATGACCATTACCGGCCATAAAGACTATAAAAGCTTTAAGCGTTACGTAAAAGTAACAGAGCAACGCAAAAAGGTTGTAATGCTCAAAGCATGGAAAGGCGGCAAAAAAGAAAGTAAATTAAAAGCAGTTTAAAATATTTATTCATCTATAAACTTGACAACAATGACAGCCACAAAAAACAACTCAGGACAAATAATCAATAGTACTGAGGACAAACAAAAAGGTAATGTTATTTTAGAAATCTCTTGCAGAGTTAATGGTATTAATAAGGATCAATTATTAAGCTGCAAAGATGAAGCTTCAAGAGATTTAAGAAGGCAATGTTTTTATTTATTACAAAAGAACACTAACTTATCTTTAAACAATATTGCTTCAATGTTTGGCATGAGCCGTAATTCAATTAAATACGGAATAGAAACAATACAAGTTCATTCAAAGCTTTATGTAGATACATTGCGAAGCCTTAGAACAATTGTAAATACAGCGAATGAAAAAACATGTAACATGTTTGAACTGAAATTTTAGGTAAGTTAGTACGAGATTTAAAGCAAATGAAAAAGAAAATTAGCCTACTAAATGTAGAGTATCTAATAAATGATGAGTTTGTTAACCAGCAATCATATTTCTTAAAAAATGTCAAAGGAGTCCCTGATGTAGAGAGATTTTTTGAGATTGAAATGGAGTTGAAGTACTCTCAAAGATTTGGACCGGAATATCCTCATCAAACCTTTTTCGATGAGGATATTAATCTTTATGAGTTTTACAATTTTGCATGGGAGTTTGTAGAGCGAAACTTACCGCCAGATATACCGCAAAAATTATACTTATGGGGACATGAGGCTATAAAACAAATTGAAAATAAATACCCTAACTCAAAATATTCTGATGACTATTTTGAAAGATTTAACAAAGTTGCTATCGAGGAGTTTATAACAGGTGCTGCAGATGCATGGTATTATTATTGGTTGAAAAAAGAATTGGTCCAATGGCAATTTGAATCATCCAAAAACGGGGTGTCAAAAAAGAAGAAGATAAGCGCTAATGCTATAGCACTTTTTTGTGCTATAGTAAACGATTCAAAACAAGTTATAAAAGGATCTGATGAGAGCAAATCCGATTATTGCAAGAGAGTTTGCAATGTTTATAATCTGACTTATTCAGATAATATCAGACAATTATTTAAAGATGGTGTACCCGATATTAAAACGACAAATAAACAATTTAAAGAGGTACTAAACTCAATATTACCATTACTTGTTACAGGTAAAAGGACACTAATAGAAACCTATTTAAACGGCAGAACCAAATTGTACAACTAATTGTATATACACGAAATCATACAAAGGTTGTTTTGCAATAAAACTTTGTTCTCACAAAAGCAAAGTTTATGCAAGCCGTTACAATTACACAAATCACTCCACCGGAATTAGAAACCCTTATTGAGAATAGTTTAAATAAAATTCTCAATTCAAAGCCTCAACAAAGTATTAATGAAATTATAGATCGTGAGGAACTTTGTAAACGTTTAGCATTATCTGAGCCAACTATTATACGATACCAAAAAAAGAAGAAAATACCATTTTTTACAATTGGTAATTCAGTTAGATATAATTACCCTGCAGTAATTGAAGCTTTAGAATCTAAAGCAAATAAAAAAGGAGGTAGATCATGAAATCTATCCCCCTTCAATTTGATTTAAAGCAAGACGAAAATAAACAAACATTTCATAATACTGCAGTAACAAGCCGAGAATCTTTTAAACAATTAAATAAAAGCGGCCAGCGTCAAAAAGAAAAGGCCATTGTATTTGAAGTCATACAAAAATATCAACCGGTAACAAGCAGAATGCTTTCTCAATTAACCGGCATTGAACGTACAAATGTCACCAGGACTTTATTCGATCTCGTTCATGAAACACCCCCACAAGTAAAAGAAGCGTTTATATCGAAATGCCAAACCACTAAAAAGAGTGTAAAATATTACACGCTTATAAATTGGAAAAAGGAGGTAACAAATGCCTAAAGACACTTTTTACTTTTCCCATGATTATAATAGTCGCACTGATGACAAGATAAAAGCCTTGAATAGAAAGCATGGCATGTTAGGCTATGGTATATTTTGGGCTATTGTTGAAGATTTATATAATAATGCGAACGCATTGCATTTGGATTGCGACGGCATTGCATTTGATCTAAGAACCGATAAAGATGTTGTTAATAGTATAATTAATGACTTTGGCTTATTTGTTATCGATGGTGAAAAATTTGGAAGCTTATCTGTTCAAAAAAGAATCGATGAACGGAACAGTAAAAGCAATAAAGCGAGAGAAAGTGCTTATAAAAGATGGACACAGAGCGAAGGAAATACAAACGCAATGCAAACGCATAGCGAAAGCAATACTATAAAGGAAATAAAAGGAAATGAAATAGAGGATAAAAAGAATGGGGCCGTTTTACAAACGGCGCAATCCCAACCAGTTGTTTTGGAAGAAGGATTTAAGAAAAAAATTGATCGTAAGAAAAAATTTGTTGCGCCGGTCCTTGCAGAATTGGAAAAGTATTTTGTGGATGCCACGAAAGGAAAATGGCGGCCAGAATTTTCAAAGCACCAGGCGCAAAAAATGTTTGCTCACTATGGCGGGAATGGTTGGGTGCAAAACAAAGACAAACCGATTGTGGATTGGAAAAAGGCCGCAGATGGATGGATTTTACGAACTGATCCCGGCGATCAGAAAATTGGTACAACCCCCGTGGCCAATGAAGCGCCGAAAACAGAAAACGAGATTTTGCGCGAAATAGAATTTTGTTATCAAAGATTTTTGGAAGGTGAAAAAAAGTTACCGGATTTAAACGGTGTACACTACAAATTTTTGCAGGAAAGTAAAAAACTTGTAATTACCGAAAGCAAAGGAAAAGAGTTTTTACAAAAAGCGATCGAAAAGAGAAAATCGCAATTGATTGGAAGTAATGACGGTGCAACAAATCGCCTGCACGCTGCATATTGCGAGAAGGAACCAAAGTTTGATGTCGAACCAATAAAAAGCGATTTAAAAAATCTTTACAGTTTTTCGAAGCGGTTAATTATTGCAGATTATTTCGATAAGATGCAGCATGAAGGAAAAATAAATTTGAATTAATCATCTAAGAAATGATCAAGATAAAGCTGGATAAATTAAAATGGCAGTTTCTTTTTCAATTGCTGCATGGGATAACGGAAAAATGCCCAGTGAAGGATTGGGAACTGGAAAGCTTTTTATTACTGGATACATATAAAAGGCTTTTGCATCAATTAACGTTTTTTCGGCCAAATAAAGCCGGTATAATGACAATAGGGTTAAAGTATGCAGAAGCCTTTGCAATCAATCAGTATTTCTCAACTAATGATCAGTACAATATTTTTTTGAGGATGCAGATTGAGAGCCAATTACCGGAAGGGAAATAGCATAATTGTTTAACCTTATCAAATTTGAAGGACCAGACTGAAGAAAAAAAATTACTAAAAAATTACTAAAATGAACAGTAAAAAAGAATACCCAACAAAAGCAGATTCAGAAGGCTATTTTTTTAACGATGTACAAGAAGAATCACTCGGAATATCAACTAAGCTTATTGGAAAAACCTTACAAAAAAAAGTAACGCTATTAATTGGTGATGCTATTATTAACCAGTTAACGGCAGAAGATTTTGTAAAGATTAAAAGAATTATACATAAAAAAGATACTATAGGATTTCAGTTACATGTTATTGCAGAGGCTTCTTTGATAAACGGAAAAAAAGTTAACGTACAATTTTTGAGAAGTTCAAAATTAAAATTCACAGACATAAACAAATTGAGTATAGCAAATGCGATACTTAATTTTTTATAAATTAAAATTTCACAAGATGGATAAATACATGAAAATAGCAATCCTGCTTACAGCAAAGGATGAAATGAGTGGTGGAGTAGAGAGCGCTGTGAAAAAAGCCGCTGCCGCTTTTGCTGTTTTTGAAACAGGAAAATTTGCAGCGCAAAAAATGTGGGCACCATTGCAAGCCGGTGTTGATGCTGCAGCCGATTTAGAGGAAGCGGGTAATAAGCTGAAAGCCGTAATGATGGGTAACGATGGTATGTTTGATAGTAAAACATATTCACAGATTGAAAAATTTAGCATGGGGCTAAGTAGTGTATATGTGGATTCCCCGTTCAAACAGCCCCCTCAAGATCGCATTATACAGCCCCCTCATTTTAGGCTGCCATTTTTAGTTCAATCTTAATCTGTTTTTTCTCATGTTTTAGCTAAGTTAGTTTT
>CAILAF010000538.1 GCA_903832075.1 uncultured Chitinophagaceae bacterium | reverse complement strand
TTATTCTTGCTTCGGTATCAGCTTGTTTCTTTTGTTCCAATGCCAATACTTCTGGTTTTGCATTTGCAACAAAACGTTCGTTTGATAATTTTTTAAGAACCGATTGCAGAAAATTTTTCTGATGTTCGAGATCTTTTTCCAAATCCGTTTTTAAAGTTGTTGTATCTAATTGTTTTTCCGATTCAATATAAAACTTATCTTTTTCAACTGCAACAACAATCGTGTTGGTAACAGAATCATTAACAATATTTATTTTTTTTGCATTGATCTGTTTTGCTAAAATTGAATTGATACTTTGATACATCTTTTCATTTTCAGTTTGTAAGTGTAAAACGATTTCTTCTTTTGGTTTAATTTGATTTTTATTTCTCGCATCGCGAATGGCGGTGATTACATCTTTCAATAATTTTCCTTGTGCCAAAACGGTTGACGGATGACAGTTGACGGATAATAGTTGCTTCACACACAAATCATCTTCTTGATTTTTTAGTTGATGATAAATTTCTTCCGTAATAAACGGCATGAAAGGATGTAACAATTCCATTAATTCTTCAAAGAAAGATACTGTTCTTTCATAAATTGCTGCATCAATCGGTTGTTCATATCCGGGTTTAATCCATTCTAAATACCAACTACAGAAATCATCCCATATTAATAAGTAAATAGTTTTTAATGCTTCACTTAAACGAAATTGTTTCATTAAATTTTCAACTTCAGTTTTTACTTCGTTTAATCTGTTCTCGAACCAGTTAATTGCAAAATTGTCTTCAACTCCAGACTCTCGACTCACGACTGCCGACTGTCTTCCTTCCCACATTTTCATCAACTTCAACGCATTCCATAATTTATTATTGAAGTTTCTTCCTTGTTCCAAACTACTTTCATCAAACATTAAATCGTTACCGGCAGGAGATGAAAACATAATGCCAAAGCGAACTGCATCTGCACCATATTTATCAATCAATTCTAATAAATCTGGTGAGTTACCTAAACTTTTGCTCATTTTTCTTCCTAACTTATCACGAACAATACCGGTAAAATAAACATCTTTAAAAGGAATTTGTTTCATGTATTCTTCGCCGGCAATTATCATTCTTGCAACCCAAAAGAAAATAATTTCAGGAGCTGTAACCAAAGTATTTGTTGGGTAATAATATTTTATTTCATCATTGTTTGGATTAGATAATCCTTTAAAAACTTCAAATGGCCAAAGCCAGGATGAGAACCATGTATCAAGCACATCTTCATCTTGTTTTAATTGTGGATTTGATATTGAATATTGAATATTGAATATTTTTTTTGCTTCATCTTCATTTGCCGCAACAACAAATCTTCCTTCATTATCATACCAGGCAGGAATTCTATGTCCCCACCATAATTGCCGACTGATGCACCAATCTTTAATATTCTCCATCCAATATTTGTAAGTGTTCTTGAATTTAGCAGGATGAAATTTTATTTCATCATTCATTACTACTTTTAATGCAGGCTCACTTATTTTTTTCATGCTAACCCACCATTGCAAACTTAATCGTGGTTCAACAACAGTATCGGTTCTTTCGCTATAACCAACTTCGCTGGTATAATCTTCTATTTTATCTATTAAATTTTTTGATTGTAATTCTTCAACAATTTTTTTTCTTGCA
>CAILAF010000537.1 GCA_903832075.1 uncultured Chitinophagaceae bacterium | reverse complement strand
ATCATTAGCAAGTAAACCATTGATTGCAAAATATCATCCTTTCTTAAAAGAAAGTATCATTCATCATACATAATTCATAAGTTAATTTTAAATAGTAGCAGAAAATATTAATCGTATTATGGCAATATCTTTAATTATAGTAGTAATGGTGTTGGTCTTCTTGATCATCTTTCAGATATCAAAGGCGGCTGAGTATGTAGCGGTATTGAAAGGAGAAGAACAAAATCGCAAGAAGACAAATAAAATAAATGGATTTTTGATGATCACTTTTTTAGTGGTAGGATTAATTGGTGTTTGGTATTGCAATAATTTATTGTTTGGAAAAACTTTATTAGCTGTTGATTCTGCAAGTGTTCAGGGAGAAAGAGTTGATAACATGTTATGGATCACTTTAACTGTAACAGGTGTTGTATTTATCATTACTCAAATTTTATTGTTTTCATTTGCTTATAAATATCAAGAGAATGATAAGCGCAAAGTTTTTTATTTTCCGCATAATAATAAATTAGAAGTTTTATGGACAGTTGTGCCTGCTATATTCTTAACTGTATTAGTAGTAATGGGTTTACGTAACTGGTTTTATTTTACTGGTGAACCACCAAAGGGCGCACAAGAAATAGAAGTTACCGGAAAACAATTCGGTTGGATATTTCGCTATCCGGGAAATGATGGTGTATTTGGAAAAAAATATTATAAGGTAATTGATGCGGGTTCAAATTCTCTTGGATTGATTTGGCAAGATAATGCTGATTTAAATTTAAAAGATGATCCTTTCTCGCATGATGATATTGTTGCAGAACAAACCATGTATGTTGTAAAGGATAAACCTGTAAAATTAATTATTGGTTCTCGAGATGTGATACATGATGTGGGTCTTTCTCAATTTAGATTAAAGACCGATGCTGTTCCCGGAATACCAACTACTATGTGGTTTACACCAAAGTATACTACCGAGGAAATGAAAAAGATCACTAACAACCCTAATTTTCAATACGAGATTAGTTGCGATCAAATGTGTGGTAATGGACATTATTCCATGAAAGGTGTGATACAAGTTGTAACACAAGAAGAATACGATGTTTGGATGGCAAAACAAAAACCATATTATTTTTCTGCTTTCCCAGATAAAGATCCATCCAATCAAAAAGTGGATAGCACAAAAGCAACTGCATCAATTATCAATACATCAAATTCAATTGCAAAAAAATAAATCAATTAGTAGTTGATTGTTTTTATAATAGTTAAAAAGAAAGACCAAAGAAATTAATATGAGTAACGAAGCAATTCTTCATTCACACGAAATACATCATGAACATCATCATGAAACATTTATTACTAAATATGTGTTCAGTCAAGATCATAAGATGATCGCAAAACAATTCCTAATCACCGGAATGGTTTGGGCTGTATTAGGTGGATTGATGAGCGTTTTATTTCGTTTGCAATTAGGATATCCTGATGCACATTTTACTTGGTTAGAAGATATTTTAGGAAAATGGTGGGTAAAAGATGGTCGCATAACTCCTGAAGCATATTATGCTTTAGTAACAACACATGGAACTGTTCTGGTTTTCTTTGTATTAACAGCGGGATTAAGCGGAACGTTTGCAAATTTTTTAATTCCATTGCAAGTAGGTGCAAGAGATATGGCATCGCCATTTTTAAATATGTTGAGTTATTGGTTCTTCTTTGCAGCAAGTTGTGTTATGTTATCTTCCATGTTTGTTGAAACAGGCCCATTCAGCGGTGGTTGGACAGCGTATCCTCCATTAAGTGCATTAGGAAGTGCATCACCGGGTTCTAAAACAGGAATGGATTTGTGGATTATTGCAATGGCATTATTTGTTGTATCTTCTCTATTAGGCGGATTAAATTATATAGCTACTGTATTGAATTTGCGCACCAAAGGAATGAGTATGACAAGATTGCCATTAACTATTTGGGCATTATTCTTTACTGCAGTATTAGGTGTATTATCATTTCCTGTTTTATTATCAGGATTTATTTTATTAATCTTCGACAGAAACTTCGGAACAAGTTTTTATTTGTCAGATATTTTTGTAAATGGTGTTGGTGCATTACCTAATGAAGGTGGAAGTGCAATTTTATTTCAACTTTTTTTCTGGTTCTTAGGTCATCCGGAAGTATATATTATTTTATTGCCGGCAATGGGAATGGTGAGTGAAATATTATCTGTGAATTCGCGTAAACCAATTTTTGGTTATATGGCAATGATCGGTTCTTTATTTGCAATTGCTATTCTTGCATTTTTAGTTTGGGCGCATCATATGTTTGTAACAGGATTGAATCCATTCCTTGGTTCTATCTTTGTATTATTAACTTTATTGATTGCTGTTCCATCAGCAATCAAAGTATTCAATTGGTTAACTACTTTATGGAGAGGTAATATTCGTTTTACAACGGGAATGTTATTTGCAATTGGTTTTGTAAGTTTATTTATCTCCGGTGGATTAACGGGTATATGGTTAGGTAATTCTGCATTAGATATTCATTTGCACGATACTTATTTTGTAATTGCACATTTTCATATTGTAATGGGTGTGGCAAGTATGTTTGGAATGTTTGCAGGAATTTATCATTGGTTTCCTAAAATGTATGGCCGCTATTTAAATAACACATTGGGTTATATTCATTTCTGGATTACCATTGCCGGAGCCTATTTAATTTTCTGGCCAATGCATTATGAAGGATTGGCCGGTATGCCTCGTCGTTATTATGATTACAGCATTTGGGAAAGTTTCAAGCAATTTGGCGATCTGAATAGATTTATCAGCACCGTGGCAATGATTGTATTTGCAACACAATTATTATTCTTATTCAATTTCTTCTATTCTATTTTCAAAGGAAGAAAAGTAACAACACAAAATCCGTATAGCTCAAATACTTTGGAATGGACAACACCTATTCGTCCGGGACATGGCAACTGGCCAGGTGAAATTCCTGAAGTACATCGTTGGCCTTATGATTATGGTAAAGATGGAAGAGAATTTATTCCTCAAACAGAAGCTGTTGGGGCTGATGAAAGCCATCATTAAAATTAATTATAGTTCTTTGAACTATTGGCTAAAATAAAATTTTGATTTTGCCCTGAATAAATCGGGGCATTTTTTTCAAATGATAATTGATTCTTTTTTTTCTGAGTAAATATTAAAATGTACTATCAAAAATAAAAATGATAAAAGCAGTTAACATAACAGATTCTATATCTTTTAAGATTGTAAGCAAAGTGAAAGATTATTTTCAGTTGATGAAATTCACTTTAAGTTTTACTGTTGTGTTCTCTTGTGTTATTTGTTATTTGATGGCAACAAAAGTTGTGGTGTATGATTGGAAGATGATTATCTTATTATTTATTGCAGGAATGTTTATTGCAGGAAGCGCAAATGCAATTAATCAAGCTGTAGAAAAAGATACGGATGCGGTAATGAAGAGAACTAAAACTCGTCCGGTTGCTGCAGGAAGAATGAGTGTACAGGAAGCGTACATATTTGCAACAATCACAGGAATCGTTGGTTCAATAATGATGTGGCATTATTTTAATTTATCTTCTGCATTATTATCTGTTTTCAGTTTATTCATTTATGCATATATCTATACACCATTAAAAAAAATAAATTCCATTTCTGTTTTAGTAGGTGGGTTTCCAGGTGCATTGCCTTGTTTAATTGGTTGGGTTGCAGGGCAAGATGATTTTAGTATGGGTGGTTGGATATTATTTGCTATACAATTCATTTGGCAGTTCCCACATTTTTGGGCAATTGCTTGGGTGGCACACGGCGATTATACAAAAGCAGGATTTAAATTATTGCCAAGTGCAAAAGGTCCAACTAAATTCACTGCATTGCAAGCAGTGATGTATAGTGTGTTAATGATACCGATTGGTATATTGCCTTATTATTTTAATATGACTGGGCAATTGAGTTTATGGATTGTTTTGATTTGTAATTTATTTATGGTATTTCAATGTGTACGATTATATAAAGAGATGGATGTGAAAGCTGCAAGAAGAGTGATGTTCAGCAGTTATATTTATTTGCCAATAGTTTTATTAGCGTTGTTGGCAAATAAAATACCCCCAACCCCTAAAGGGGAGTTAGGGACAATAGTGAATACAATTTTTAATTTATTTGTGTAAGTAATTATGGAAGCAGCAAAAACAAATCAATTTGATAATTCCCCTTTAGGGGATAGGGGGATCAACAAAATTCATCCGCACAAATTTCTTTTATGGATGGCTTTGGGAGGTATTTGTATGATGTTTGCCGGTTTAACCAGTGCATATATTGTAAGACGCAATCAAAGCAATTGGTTAGAGTTTTCTTTTCCTATTACATTTTGGTATTCTACTGTTGTCATTATTTTAAGTAGCGTAACCATGCAATTATCTTTAAAATATTTTCAGGCAGGAGAAATTAATAAGTTTAAAAATTTAGTTTCTGCTACAACCGTTTTGGGAATTTTATTTATGGTGTTACAACTTTATTCATTCAATTCATTAAGTCATTCGGGAGTAAAATTATTGGGGCAAGGAAGTAATCCATCAGCATCATTTTTAGTAGTGATCATTGGAATACATATGTTGCATGTGTTTGGCGGCGTGATAGGATTACTAATTGTATTTTTTAAATCATTCAGTAATCGAATCAAAAATAATAATAGTGCTCCGTTAGAAATTGCGGCTACCTATTGGCATTTTGTAGGGTTACTTTGGATTTATTTATTCATCTTTTTAAATTGGATTAAATAAATCAAGAAAAAGTTTAGTTTTAATTAGTTTTTTAAATAGCAGACAATATTTTTGTAACAGAAACTTTTATTTTAAATATGTCAACTTCAACAACGGCAACTGTAAACACCAAATGGTGGAGTGGCGGAAAAAGCCCCTTTAATGTAGAGTATGGAAAATTGATGATGTGGTATTTTTTAATGAGTGATGCGTTTACTTTCGGCGCATTCTTAATTGCGTATGGAACAACTCGTTTTGCAACTACGGGATGGCCAAATGCAAATGAAGTTTTTAAATCGTATCCTTTTGCGCCCGAAAATTCAAATGCTCCATTGGTATTTGTAAGTATCATGACTTTTATTTTGATCATCAGTTCTGTAACAATGGTATTGGCTGTTAAAGCAGGACAAGAGATGAATAAAAAAGCAGTGGTAAATAATTTGATCTTAACTATTTTAGGTGGATTGGCTTTCTTAAGTTGTCAGGCATGGGAATGGAATCATTTATTTCATGAAGGTGCATGGTGGGGAAGAAATCCTTTTTTAAATGCAGATGGAACGCAATCAACAACCAACTTTACTAATTTCTTTTTTACCATTACAGGTTTTCATGGATTCCATGTATTTAGCGGTGTGATCATTAATATCATTATGTTGATCATGACGTTAAAAGATAAATTCGAACAACGCGGTCATTATTTAATGATCGAGAAAGCCGGATTGTATTGGCATTTTGTAGATTTAGTTTGGGTATTTGTATTCACTTGTTTTTATTTAATCTAATTCATTTCAATTAAAATTTTATATGGAACATACAGCACATATTGAACATTCTGATGACGGTAAGAAAGAAGTAATGCGTGTAACATTGATATTAACCGTATTAACGTTAATTGAATTGGCATTGGGATTTGCATTGATGAAAATTGAAAACTCCGGAACACGTTTAGGTGTTAAAGGAATTATTGTTATTTTAATGATGGCAAAAGCATTTTATATTGTTGGTTATTTTATGCATTTGAAACATGAGATTCGTAATTTAATTATGACCATTGTGGTGCCTTTGTTATTATTTGTTTGGTTTATCGGTGCATTTTTATATGATGGCAATTCATTCAAAAATTTACGAATGACTTATGATCCACATAAAAAAGAAATGAGCACTAAAAAAGTTGAAAAGAAAGAAGAAGTAAAAGAAACACCTGAAATAAAGAAAGCGGTGGAATAATTTTCTATTCATTTACTTTTGTTAGAAATATAATATACCATCGTTTTATGCGGTGGTTTTTTTATTAATGATTATATGACAAAGAAAGCTTTATTGGCATTGATGATAGCCATACTAATCCCTTTAATTAGTTATATCATTTTAAATACAGCCAGCAATCATGCGGTGGTAATGCCAAGAAAATATTTGTTGGACAGTGTTACTAAGCATATTGAAAATGGTAAAGAAATAAATGATAGTAATTGGCATATCACTTCCAATATTCATTTAATAAATCAATTAGGCGATAGTGTTAGTTTGTATGATAAGAAAGGAAAAATTATTGTATGCGATTTCTTTTTTACCAGTTGCAGAAGTATTTGTCCGATGCTTACCAAAAACATGGCGAAATTGCAGCAATCATTTATTACCGGCGGCGATGTAAGAAATAAAATTGATACTTCTATTGTTCAATTCATTTCTTTTTCAATTGATCCGCAAACAGATTCGGTGCGCAGATTAAAAGCCTATGCCGACAAGTTTGGTGTGAACCCCGATAATTGGTGGATGTTAACGGGCAACAGAGATTCTATTTATCGTTTTGCATTTGAAGAATTAAAAGTAGATGAATATAGTACCGAACCTATCAGTCCCGATTTTGTACATACCAGCCGGTTTGTTTTGTTAGATAAGAATATGGTGGTGAGAGGATTTTATGATGGATTGGATAAAGACTCTGCTTCATTATCGCAATTGGCAAGAGATATTGGTTTATTAATGATGGAAAAAGACAGAACAAAAAAAAGTGAATTGTTTACACAGATTACTGATTTGAATTGGCTATGGATAGTGATTGTTGTTTTGGTGATTGTGTTTATGATTTACTTTACACAAAGAAGAAAAATAAACGGATGATTTTAAATAAATCAAACCTCCGAGGTTTTTAAAACCTCGGAGGTTTATTAATAAACTTTATGTTACAACCAAGCATTAAAAAAAACGACAAGCAGGCAAAATTATTAATTGGTATTTTTTCGTTTGTGGTTTTTGCAGCAGTTGTGTTAATGAGTAGATTTAAATTAAATCTTGATCTTGGTTTTAATGTGCATGTGTTTGCAACCATTAATGCAATTATTAATTCTGTAATTGCTGTGTTATTAGTTGCTGCATTGATAGCAGTAAAAAATAAAAAATATTTACTGCATAAAAAATTAATGGTGTTATCATTAATACTGTCTGTTATTTTTTTGGTGAGTTATATTGCGCATCATTTATTAGCAGGTGAAACAAAATTTGGCGGCACAGGAACCATTAAAATTATTTATCTCATTATTTTGTTCTCGCATATTTTTTTAGCGGCCATTATTTTACCATTTATTTTATACACTGCATACCGTGCATTAACCGCCGAGTTTGAAGCGCATAAAAAACTCGCAAAATATACATGGCCATTATGGTTCTATGTTGCAGTAACCGGACCGGTTGTGTATTTGATGATTAGCCCGTATTATCATTGATCGAGTGATAACTCTTTCATTGGGTCCCAGAATTTTTTTTCAAAATCAATAATCGTATCGTTCTTGATTTTTATTTTTTCTTTCTCTAATAATTCCTGCATTAAAGTAGGTGTTGCAAAATGTGCTTTACCGCTCAGCATTCCATTTCTGTTTACTACTCTTTGTGCTGGCACTTTTGGATACACACTATGCGCTGCATTCATTGCCCAGCCTACCATTCGGGCGCTCATCTTTGTTCCGAGATAAGATGCAATGGCACCATAAGAAGTAACACGACCTTTGGGAATTTGACGAACTACATCATATACATCTTCAAAAAAAGAAGATTCTTTTTTAATAGTTGGAATTGATTTTTTTGGATTAGCGATTTTCTTTTTCAAGAAATTATTTTTTATAATGATGAAGATGTTTCTCGAATGATTTGTTTTAATATTTCATCTTTCTCTTTTGGTATCGGTTTATTTATTTTGAATTGCAAGTAATGTACTTTTTTACTTTGTGCAATATCTAAACTTTCGTAATAAGTTTTGATGTATAATTCATCGGCAATATTTTCTTCATTGTATGCATCATCATAATCAATCAATAATTCTAATTCAAATAGTTTGATAACAGTTTTGGTGAATTGATATAAATCCGGACTATCTGTTTTTAAATGAATCAATCCATTGCTTTTTAATATTTGTTGATAGAGGCGTAAAAATTTTGGATGCGTCAATCTTTTTTTTGCTTTGGATAATCTCAATTGAGGATCGGGGAAAGTGATCCATATTTCTGCAACTTCATCTTTTGAAAAATAATCTGTTATCTGATCAATCTCTGTTCTTAAAAAAGCAACATTGTTCAATCCTTCAGTTAATGCTGTTTTTGCACCACGCCAAATTCTGTTTCCTTTCAAATCAATACCAATAAAATTTTTCTGCGGATGCATTCTTCCCAAACAAAGTGCATATTCTCCTTTGCCGCAAGCCAATTCTAAAATGATGGGATGTTGGTTCTTAAAAAAAACATTCCATTGTCCCTGCATGTTTAGCGGATGTTCCAACACATTGGGAAACGATTTTATTTCTTCGAAACGAATTAATTTTTTTTGTGCCATTCGCAGCAAAGATATTGTTACAGCAAGATGAGTAAATGATTGAGTGATAAATAAAATAAAAAAAGATGCCTTCAAAGAGAACTTCAAAGGCAAGCAAACTAAAACACTGAGAAAAAAGAAAGCTGTAGGGGTAGGAGTCGAACCTACACGAAGCAGTTAGCTGTAACACAAATCCGGTGGTCAATCCCGGTCTTTCTTGCGAAAGGCTCTATGTTGCGTTTATCCTGTTATCTTCACCCCCGAGACGAGAGGGCATGTCTGCCAAAGAGTTTCATCACCCCACAGTATAAAGAACTATTTGTTCATTTGTAGTACAATATTAAAGAAAGATGCTGATTACTTGAAAATAATTCAATAAAAATTTTGAAAATATAGAATTTGTTTAAATATTTGCACTTAATTATAAATTATTTCTAAAAACAGGTATTAAAATGGCAGCAAAATTAAATCTTGACAAACTGGATTTACAAATCATCCAGGAAATGATGGAGAACGCCGAAATTTCTTATGCTGATTTAGGAAAGAAATTATTTGTTTCCGGCGGTACCATTCATGTTCGCATCAAAAAATTAGAAGAACAAAAAGTAGTTAAAGGTAGAAAATTATCTATTGACCTCAAATCTTTGGGCTATGATGTAATTGCGTTTATTGGAATTTATTTAGAGAAAAGTTCTTTATACGATTCAGTTGCAAAAGAATTAAAGCGCATACCGGAAATTGTAAGATTGAATTATACAACCGGCAATTATAGCATGTTTGCAGAAATTGTTTGTAAAGATATTCAGCAATTAAGATTTGTATTACACGATAAGCTGCAAAATATAAAAGGGATTGAACGAACAGAAACGTTTATATCGCTGGAAGAAAGTTTAGATCGCAATGTTGTTGTTACTTCAGAAATTTAATGCAAGAATAATTTGTAATTTCAATTATGATATCATCTAATCATTTTAATTTAATTGATGTTGTTGACATGCTTCAAAAAAAATGGAAACAAATATTTGTATTTGTTTTAATTGTTTTGATTGTAACAGCCGTCACTGTTTTTATTATTCCGAAAGCGTATAAATCAACAGCCGTAGTCATTCCTGCAAATCCGTCTTTAGCCGATAAATCAAGATTATTCAATACCAATATTCAATCATTGTATTCTTTTTTTGGTAATGGTGATGATGTTGAAGTGTTATATGGCTTAGCTAATTTGGATACCGTATATTATCAATTGATTGATGAATTTAAATTAGT
>CAILAF010000536.1 GCA_903832075.1 uncultured Chitinophagaceae bacterium | reverse complement strand
GATTTTTGCGTAGGATACCATGTTTTTTTATCATCACTTAATAAACCTCCACTTGCTATTTTATTTTTCCATTGTGTTTCATTCAATTTATCTTTCTTCACCATCCGCCATGCATCTCCAAATCCATCCACAATACCAGAACCTGTTATTGCAATATTTTCTTCATGATCTGCTGATAATGGTGATTGATTTCTAAAAGATGGTAATCCTTCCCAATTACCTTGCACTAAAGGATATTGATTAAAGTCGGAAGTAAATTGTAAAACAGCATTTCTATTAATGTGAAGATTAACATTACTCTTCAAAACAATTGGCCCGGTAAGCCACATCCCTCCGGGAATTAATACAACACCACCACCATTTTTATTACATTCAATAATTGCATCATTAATAGGTTTTGTATTTAAAGTAATACCATCCGCAACAGCACCAAATTTTTTTATATTGAATGTATCTGTTTTAAATTTTGGAGATAATACAACAGGTAATTGTTGTGCAATTAAATCAGTTTGAATAAATAGATTACTGATAAAAATAAGCAGCAATGGTTGGCAAAATCGTTTCATAAAAATAAGTGCTCTTTTTGCGAACAACAAAGTTAAAATCGTATAACAATCCTACACACATATTCGCTACTTAAAAAACCTTTGACACCTTTTTTTTACGCAATCGTTCCCGACATCGTTTACATTTTTTATATTTGCTGAAATCACATGAGATAAGTGCTAAAATTGTTTGTTAAACACTCTTTGAAATAAGTTGAATAATTGAAAAATAAACGCAACGAATTAATCTAAATGATTGTCATAACTAATTCAGTAAAATGAAATTTGAAGCAGTTACCATAAAAGATATAGCTAAAGCATTAGGACTTTCCACTTCAACTGTTAGTCGTGCTTTGCGTGACAGTTATGAGATTAGTGAAGAAACAAAACAATTAGTTTTAAATTATGCAAAAGAAATTCATTATCATCCCAATCCAATTGCATTAAGTTTAAAAGAAAAAAGAAGTCGTTCTATTGGCGTGATTGTATCAGAAATCGCAAACAGTTTTTTTTCCCAAGCAATAAATGGAATTGAATCAATCGCAAATAGCAAAGGATATAATGTTATCATTACTCAGAGTTTAGAAAATTACGAACGTGAAGTAAATAATCTACAATTTTTATCATCGCGGTCTATTGATGGTTGTTTAATTTCTGTTTCTACAGAAACAAAAGATTTTTCGCACATAACAGACTTGTATAATAAAGGATTACCCTTTGTTTGTTTTGATAGAATTGTGGATGCAATTAATACTTATAAAGTAATCTCAGATAATTTTAAAGGCGCGTATGATGCTACGACTCATTTAATTAAAAATGGATTTAAAAGAATTGCAATTTTATCTAACTCTGAATATTTATCAATCACTAAAGAAAGATTAGCCGGTTATAAAAAAGCATTAGAAGATAATAAAATAAAAGTTGGCGAAAACCTTATCCAGCAATGCTATCATGGCGGTATGATTTATGAAGAAGTTGAAGATGCAATGAATAAATTAATGAAGTTGAAGAATAAACCTGATGCTGTTTTTGCTTCAGCAGATAAAATCACTACTAAATTCATGCGATACTGTAAAACAAAAAAAATAAATATCCCTAATGATATTGCTGTAATAGGTTTTAGCAATTTAGATCTTACAGAATTATTATCTCCATCATTATCAGTAGTTAGACAACCTGCATTTGAAATGGGGCAGGTTGCAGCGAACCTTTTAATTAAAATGATTGAAAGCAAAAGACCCATAACTGATTTTGAAACAATTGTTTTGCCCGCAGAAATCTTTGATCGCGAATCATCTATTCTAAATAAACATATCAAAACAAAAAAAATAAAGGTTGCTAAATAAGCAACCTTTATTATATTCTTTTATAATTAATACTAATTAATATCCGGGGTTTTGTACTAGCATATAATTTGCATCCAATGTTACTTGAGGAATTGGTAATAATTCATTTTTATTTGGCGTGAAGAATTGCGCTAATCTTCCCATATAACTAACATTTCCAGTTGTAGGATCAATTTGTGCAGGCGTTAAGAATGTAACCTTTGCTGTTCCTGTTGGTGTTGATGTTGGTGATGTAGCATAAAAAGAATTTGACCAAATCGTAGAATCATCTCCTTTAGCTGTAGTAAAATAATACATACTTACAGCAAGACTTGTATAAGAAGGACCTTGGTTATATGGTGCTACTGATGGAATTTGATATTTAGATAAAGCTAATAATGCAGTTTTTGCATCAGTTAATTTTGATCCTAATAAATTCCATCTAATTAAATCATATTTACGAATTCCTTCTCCACCAAACTCCCACCATCTTTCATTTACAATTGCAGTAAAGAATGCATCATGAGTAGTAGGTGTACTTGCAGTTCCTGCTAAAGTTGCATTACCACCGAAAGCTCTTAATCTTACTTGATTGAATGCAGAAATTGCTGCAGCAGAAGGACCATTATTAATTTCATTATCTGCTTCAGCAAACATTAATAAAACATCAGAGAAGCGAATTAATATCCAGTTAATTCCAAAATATTGCGCTGCAGAAGTTGGAGAAATAGCTGGTGTAACCCAATCGCTACGGTACTTTCCATCAGCCATACTTGTTGTTGCAATACCAACTTTAGTTACACCATCAGCTGCTACACTATATGGCACACATGTTACATCTCTTCTTTGATCATTTCTATCAAACGAATAAAAATATGTTGGAACTATAAATAAACCATTACCTCTTGCATTGTTTACCCTTGGTCCATCATAATAACCCAATTTACTATCTCCTGCTGCACTATTACCTCCAGACATAGCAACTTGAAAAACAATTTCACCATAAGGATCTTGAATTTTATTTACTGCACAAACATTATTTTTCCATAGATCTTTAAAGTTTGGATCTAACCCATGTTGATCTGTTTTTGCAATAATATCAGCACACTCTTGTTTAGCAATTTGATAATAAGTAAGATAATCACTCCTTCTTTGCATTGTTTTGGTATCTCTTCTTAAAGAGTAACCACCTCTAAACAATGCAATCTTTGCACGAAGCGCTTTTACTGCGCCTAAAGTTATACGTTCATCCAACGCATCGCCTAAAGATGTTACTTGAGTTCTCCATGGAACTAAATTTTCTGCAGTCAATAAGTCATTTAAAATATGATTATAAATTGTATCACGATCTGTTCTTGGTATAAATAAATTTGTGCTCATAGAAGATGGAATCCATTGTGCTGGAACATCTCCCCAATTTCTAACTGCTTCAAAATAAAATTGAGCGCGAAGGGTGAGTGCTTCACCATACATTCTTTGTAACTCAGCTTTTTGTGTTGCTGTTCCGCTGGTATATAAAGCCATCGTAGGAATATTGTAAATACAAATATTTGCTCGCTCAATTCCAGAATATATTTGCTCCCAAGGTTTTTCCAATTGAAGATTATTAGAAGTAACACTATAACGTGCAATATCTCTTCTATCATTATCGCCAGCACCTGTTGGTCCGCAAATATCATCACCATCAACTGAGAAATACATACTTAATCTTATTCCGTAACCTTGATCACCAGCTAACTGAGCGTAAGCACCAATCAATACTTTATATGCATCATTCACTGTACCAAAAACATAATTTGTACCAAAAGATGTTATTGGATTTTCTTGTAAATATTTTTTACAAGAAATTGTAAGAATTGAAAAAGTACTTATCAGAATTATGAGCCACTTTTTATTAAAAACAGTTTTCATATCGCAAAGCATTTAAATTATTTGATTCAATAATAATCTTAGAATTAATTTTTATAATGATAAGTTTACGCCAAAAATAAATGTACGAGCACGTGGATATGCTGAGTAATCAACACCTGGTGTTGTAGGTGTTGCACGTCTTGCATTTACTTCAGGATCATAACCTGAATAATTAGTGCCTGTTGCAAGATTATTCGCAGTAAAATAAAAACGAAGTCTGCTTATCTTATAACGTCTTAAAGCCTTTGATGGAATTGTGTATCCGATACTAATATTATTTACTCGAATAAAAGAACCATCTTCAATTGCCCATGAATGTAATACAAATGCACCTGCGCCTGTAGTTTGAGAAGGTATCCAAACTTTTGCATTGGCATTCAATGCAGCTAATGCATTGGGTTCAGTAACCAATGCGCCACTTGTTGGATCAATATATCGCCAACGATCATTCATTAATGATAATACATTAGCATCAGGAGTAAACGCATTTGTAAATTCAATCTTATTAGCATTTAAAATGCTGTTGCCATATACAAAATTCACAAAAACACTTGCATCAAAATTTTTGTAAGTAAATGTTTGATTTAAACCTCCAGTGAATTTAGGATTTGCATTACCTATAACTGTTCTGTCATTTGCATCAACCACTCCATCACCGTTCAAATCTTTAAACTTAACAGTACCAGGATAAACAGTTCCTACTATTCCAGCATTGCTTGGAACACCAGCATTTAGTGTATAAGTGTATTGCCCTGTGGTACTATTATAAGTTGGAGTAAAATCACCAACCTGATACATACCTGTTGTAACATAACCATACATTGCACCAACAGGTTGACCAACTTTAACAATATAATCAGCGGTTTGACCTGTTAACGATCCAGAATTGTCATAGTAGAATTGTTGTCTTGCAGCCAAATTATCAATAGTGTTTTTATTGAATGCAATATTGAAATTTGCAGTCCAACGAAAATCCTTATTTTGAATCATTGTAGAACCAATAGAAATTTCAACACCTTTATTTGTTGCAGCACCAATATTTTGTAATTGCGTTGTATAACCTGATGTTGTTGGAACCGGAGCGGAGATCAATAAATTTTGCGCAGTATTTCTATAAACATCTACACTCAAAGTCAATCTGTTTTTTAAGAAAGCAGCATCAAAACCAATGTTACGCGTAACATTACTTTCCCATTGCAAATTAGCATTTGATAATCCAGCAGGTAAATAACCAATGGTTGATCCATTATTTAATCCATATACTGCAGTGTTAAGAAATTGAGTAATGTATAAATAATCATTAATTCTATCATTACCAGTTGTACCATACCCAACTCTTAATTTCAAATCACTAATAAAATCAAACTTACGCATAAACTTTTCTTGACTAATTCTCCATCCAGCAGATACTGAATTAAAAAAGCTTTCTCTGTTTTGTTCAGCAAATTTTGAAGAACCATCTTGACGTGCTGTTAATGATAAAAGATATTTTCCATCATAAGAATAATTTATTCTACCAAAGAATGAAACACGTTTCGATTCAAAACTTGTATATTGAGGATATGAAGCAAATGGAGTTCCTTGCAAAGTGCCGCTAATAGTATTATCAGGTGTAGGAATTGTTGTAGCACCTACATAACCAATCCTGTTTAATGACGCATCTGAGCGAACAATAGTTAACTCTTGACCAACCACTCCATCAATATTGTGATGACTTTTTATTTTAAAATTAAATGTTAAGGCATTAGAATTACTAATTGTTTTCACAGTTGTAGTAGTAATTTGTAAAATTGCTTTACCACCACCATTTAACATTGCATCTGGAGTAATTGTATCTTCAAAGAAGTTTTCTTTAAAATCACTATAATTATAACCAAAAGTGCTTCTGAAATTGAAATGAGATCCTAATGCATAACTTAAATATCCTGTGAAATTAGAAACCTTAGTGTACCTTCTTCTATACTCAGCTTTATCTAAAAGTACCGGATTGATCAATGACAAACTGCTTGAATTTGTTTCGGCAGCATATGCTGGATCATATGTACCAACAGTCTCTCCTCCTGTTAAAACAGGTTTGTAGCGTACTGATTGACGTAATCTATTATAAGCTGTTGATCCCGGATCTGATGTTCCGGATCCTGTAATTTCTTGATCAGTATAACGACCAGAAACACCAATTTTTAAATTCTTAGTTATTTTAGAATCAATTTTTAATGAAGCTAAATTTCTATTATACCCTGAATTTAATATAATACCTTGATCTGCATTATTGGTTAAACTTAAATTATAAGTAGTATTTTGATTTCCACCACTTGCTACTACATTATGTGTTTGCGTTGATGCTGGT
Source organism: uncultured Chitinophagaceae bacterium (assembly GCA_903832075.1). Classification (GTDB taxonomy): domain Bacteria; phylum Bacteroidota; class Bacteroidia; order Chitinophagales; family Chitinophagaceae; genus CAILAF01. The sequence continues at coordinate 943 of CAILAF010000536.1, read as the reverse complement.
TGACCCATCATTATATTCTGCCAATCAACATTTGGAGCAAGCTTATAATTTTGTAAAGTATCCCAATTAGAACCCCAGTTTGTTGCAAAAGTTGTTTCCCCAGAAGTATTAGGCGATCCAATATATCTTCCCCATCTACTTCTTTCATATTGGAATTCAACAAAATCATATGGCTGCAATACAGGTAATTCATTTGTTAATTTTTTAGTTCCAACAAGTCCGTTATACTGTAAACTAATTCTACCAGGCTTTCCACTCTTAGTAGTAATAATGATTACACCATTTGCTCCGCGAGCACCATAAATTGCTGTTGCAGCTGCATCCTTTAATACATCAATACTTTGTATATCTTGTGGAGATAAAGATTGTAAAGCGTTATCAATAGGTATTCCATCAACAATATATAAAGGAGAATTATCTTGTGTGATTGACATTCCTCCTCTTACAACAATTTTTACACTTGCATCAGGAGAACCCTCTGAAGTAGTTACTTGAACACCAGCTAATCTTCCGGATAATGCCTGCTCTGCAGAGTTTAATGGAACATCTTTTAAATCTTTTGCAGTAATGGAAGATACTGGAGCCAAAACATCAACCCTTCTTTTAGTTTGATAACCTATTACTACTACATCTTCATTTTCTTTAGCTTCCTGTTTCAATTTAATTGTTAGAACAATAGTTCCTTCAACAGAAACAGTTTGTGATGCATATCCAACATAAGAAACAATAATACTATGTTTCTTATTATCATCAGGAATATTAATGGTAAAATTTCCATCATTATCAGATTGAGTACCTTTTTGTGTACCCAATAATAATATAGATGCACCAGGCAATCCAACACCCGATTCATTGGTTACTTTACCTTTTACTTGTTTAGGAGAAGTTTGTGAGAAAGCAAATACTGTACTTAAAAACATCAGTACAGAAACTGAAAGTAGTC
>CAILAF010000535.1 GCA_903832075.1 uncultured Chitinophagaceae bacterium | reverse complement strand
TTGGTAGTAATTGATGATAGTATTGTTCGCGGCACTACTTTAAAAGAAAGTATTGTAAGAATGTTATCGCGATTAGGACCAAAAAAAATTATTGTTGTTTCATCGGCACCGCAAATTCGTTATCCGGATTGTTATGGAATTGATATGAGTAAGATGGGCGATTTCATTGCGTTTCGCGCCGCAGTTGAATTATTACAAGAACGCGAAATGGAATATGTATTGAATGATGTGCATGAACGAATTATCGAATTACAACGCAATAATCAGTTACATACAGAAAATGTTGTTCGACAAATTTATAAACCATTTGCAACAGAAGAAATTTCGGATAAGATTGCGCAAATGATTACACCCAAAGAAATTAATTTGGATGTGCAAGTAATTTATCAAAATATTGAAGACTTACATGATTCATGCCCTACAAATACTGGCGATTGGTATTTTACGGGCAATTATCCAACTCCCGGAGGAAATAAAGTTTGTAATAAAGCATTCTTAAATTATATGGAAGGAAAGAATGTAAGAGGATATTAATTATTTTTGTTTTAAGATTTACAATTTTCGATTCGAAGAGTGAAACAATTATTAATCATTCGTCATGCAAAAAGTAGTTGGGATATTTCTACGCTCAACGATTTTGATCGTTCATTAAATGAACGTGGATTGCGTGATGCACCAATGATGGCAAAACGATTACACGATAAAAAAGTTTCTATTGATGCATTCGTTTCAAGTACTGCAAAGCGAGCATTTACAACAGCAAAATATTTTGCGAATGAATTTGGGTTAAACGAAAATTTAATTATAAAAAAGCTGGAGTTGTATCATGCATCTTCATCTGTTTTTTATAAAGTGATTAGTGATTTCAATAATGATTTTAATTCAATCGCTGTTTTTTCGCATAACCCCGGAATAACTTATTTTGTAAATGCACTTACTAAAACAAAAATTGATAATATGCCCACCTGTGGCGTGTTTGCGGTGAATTTGAATATTAATTCCTGGAAAGATTTTGAAAATGCAAAAAAAGAATTTTGGTTTTTTGATTATCCAAAATCTATTTAATCTAAACTCTCTAATCCTTCTGCGGTTGACAATTCTTTTTTTCTGTTCACTAAATAAACACCTGCAAAAATTAATGCTGCAGAAAATAATTTGATGAAAGATAATTTTTCGTTGAATAAAATCATCGAAGTAATGGTTGCAAAAACAGGTTGCATATAAATATAGGTTCCGGTAACTGATGATCCGAGATGTGCAATTCCATAAATGATAAAAATATAAGCAAAAAATGTAGCACCTATCACTACAAAACTCAATGCCAGCCAATGTGTCCACAAAAAATCATTCCATTTAATTTGCAAAAAATCATTCCATCCTATCGGCACGATCATCATTGAACCAAATAAAAAAATCCATCTTATTACATGCAATGGTTTATATCGTTGCATCAACGGCTGAACTAATACTAAATAAAATGCGTATGAAACTGCATTAATAATTATGAATGCATCGCCCAATATGCTACTACTTTTATTTACTTGATCTTTTGAAAGAATTAGTATAGCAGCACCGGAAATGCCTAATATCAATCCAAATAATTTATTGCTTGTAAATTTTTCTTTTATCAACCATACTGCAATAATTGTTATGGCAACAGGGGTTGTTAATGCTAATAGAGAAGTATGGATAGGACTTGTAATAGATGCGCCTTTTATAAATAAAATTTGATTGATGGTTACTCCGGTTAATGCGCAAAGTAAAAATAATGGAATATCTTTTTTTTGAATGAGTGGATGCGTGGGTTTAAGTAAAAATAATAACCAGAACAATATTAATGCAACCGTTACCCTGACTACATTTAAGGCTAATGGTTGCATGAGCGATGGTGATAAATGTTTAATAGCAACAATCGCCGTTCCGAAGAAAAAATTTCCCAATAAAACTGCAATATGTGCTTTGATATTTTTATTCATTAGAAAAAAGTATTACTTCTTTGATAATGTTTCTAAAAATCGATGAATAAAATTTTGGCGATTATTTATTTTAAATTCCGGTAATTGAAAATTGAATTGTTCAGCAGCATTTAATGTTTTAATTAAATTAAAATTCTTTTGTTTAACAGAATAGCACCAATTTATTTTATGCAATCTTTCGGCTAAATATTCTTGTTCTGTTTGTCCGGGTGTTGGAATGATGATTGATTTTTTTTGCAGTGTTAAAATTTCCATTAAACTCGTATAACCGCTTCGGCAAATAATAAACTCGCTTTCTTGAAATACTTTTTCTAATTCTATTTGAGGAAGATGATTTCTAATTTCAATATTTACATTTGAATGTAAACTCTCATCACTTGCTGGTTTACCTCTTACCAATAATATTTTTTCTTTTAGCAGATCAATATCTTTTAATATTAAGTTTTCTAAAATAGTTCGTTGAGGTTCTGGTCCGGAAAGAATAAAAGAATATTTATATTTTATTTCTGTAATTTCTTTTTTTTCAAATCTTGATAGCATACCAATATAAGAAGTTGGTATTGTAGGCATTTTTTTTGGATGCGATAAATCTCCTGCAATATTCGTTTCATCCATATTATCCGGTATCCAACATTCAGTAAAACGATTGATGAAAGAATAATTTATTTTCTGCAAAATATTTTCTATCCAAACATTAGTTGCTTTAATTGTCAACTGGTGTGTAATAAAAATGCAAGGAAGTTTATTAGAATATAAGCCATATCTGTTATCACTAATAACCAAATCAATTGATTTTCGTTCAATTATTTTTTTTAACCATTGATGTTCTTTGTATATTAAAAAAATAATTTTAGGAATTTGCGTAATAATGCTGAAAGCCAATGCCCGATTGCTTTTGCTGTATTTAATTTTATATCCTCTTAGCTTGGTAAAGGATAATTGCGGGAATTCTTTTTGCAATAATTTTTGTTGACCGCCATCTGTCGCAATTATTATTGAACAATTTTCAATTAGTAAATTTTTTATAATAGGAATACATCGTGTAGCATGACCTAAGCCCCAGTCTAATGGCACTATTAAAACAGTTAGTTTTTTAATTTTTTTTGTCAAGGTTTTGTAAAAGTATTTTATTGATTTTTTTTACGATGAAAAATTACTACTTTACAAACTGATATGAAAAGCTTTTTGAATTTTATTATTTTAGCTTTATTTTTTTGTGTGGTGTTTGAGTCGTGTGGACTTTTGTCTAAGTCGAATGATAAGAAGCATTGTATGTGTCCTGTGAGAAAGCCAAGCGGATATTGAAATTTATTATACCCCCGATAATATGAACATAGGAACCCGAGATTTAATGGTGCTTACCAAACAAAGCGACCATTGCCATGATGATTTTCAAGAAGAGATAAAGTGGTTGAATTTACTATTGAATGATGTAGAAGACATTCAACACTTTTGCATTGCCAATGAATTAATTGATGTTAATCGGTATAAAATAATTACGAACCCTAAAAAATTACATCGAGCAGTTTGCAAAAGAGCATACAAGCCTTTTGTTTTTATTTTCAATAAAAATTAATCAACTTAATTTTTGAAGTGCTTGTTCTAATAATCCTAACATTTCATTAATTTCTTCTTTTTTACAAGTGCCTACACTTAAGCGGTACCAAGGGTTTTGGCTATTAGCACCAAATGCAGAAAATGGAACAATTGCTAATTTTGCTTCACTTAAAATATAAGAAGTAACATCAGATTGTGTAGCTAAAATTTTTCCATCACTTGTTTTCTTTCCAACCAAATCAACTTTTACAGTTAAATAAATTGCTGCTTGAGGTGTTATTGCATCAACTAAAAATCCTTTTGATTTTAGTTGAAGGAAACCATCATAAATAGTTTGTAATCTTTCTTCTATTTCTGATTTAAAATTCTTTAAGAAAGATGCAATTACTTCTTTCTTAATTAAATATTTTGCAACTGCTTTTTGTTCTGCCATTGGTGCCCATGCACCTAAATGACTAAGTATCGCTCTTATTTTTGAAATAACAGTTTCGGGTCCGAATGCCCAACCTACTCTTAATCCTGTTGATGCAAATGCTTTTGTTATACCATCTACAAAAACAGTGTATTGTTTCATCTCCGGTCTTAATGAAACCGGATTATAATGATGTGTTTTTCCATAAGTTAACATCCAATACATTTGATCATACATCACATACAATTTTTTTTCACCATCACCACGTTGTTTATTTTCTTCAATCACTAAATCACAAATTTTTTCTAACTCACTCTTTGAAAGTGTTGTGCCTGTTGGGTTTTGTGGTGTACATAAACAAATAAGTGTTGCGCCTTTAATATGTGGTGCAATTTGATTTGCCGTTGGCATGAAATTATTTTCTGGTGTACACTCAATTAAACAATGCACCGCATCGGTTAAATGTGTGTAATGATTATTATTCCATGATGGTGCGGCGTAAATTACTTTATCACCTTTATCAACAATAGTTTTAAAGATGGTATAAATTAATGGTCTGCCGCCGGAAGCAATTTGTATTTCATTTATAGTATAATCTAATCCTTCCCATTCTTTTATAAATGATGAAACCGATTGGCGTAATTCTAATACGCCATCACCGGCAGGATAGTTGGTGTTTTTTTGTTGATATGATTCAATAATCAATTTTTCTAATTCTTGCGGAATGGGAAAAATAGTAGGATTAAAATCCCCAATCGTATAATTATAAATTTTTTCTCCATTGCGAATTCGTTCGCTGATGGCATTACCTAATTTTACAATTTCGCTTCCTATTAATGTTTCAGCCAGATGACTCAGTTTCAAATTACTCATAAAAAAAATTTCTGATCAATTATAACAAAAGTAAGTTTTTGCAAACGATATAAATTCAATTATTAAACAAATAAAAAACCCTGCAAGCGCAGGGTTCAAATAATTATTATCCTTTTTTCTTATCATCATATTTTTTCTCAGCCGCTTGTGCTTTTGTAAAATCTAACACAACACCATTAATGCAATAACGCAAACCGGTTGGTGGCGGTCCATCATCAAATACATGTCCTAAATGTGCTTTACACCTGCCACATTCAACTTCTGTTCTTTTCA
>CAILAF010000534.1 GCA_903832075.1 uncultured Chitinophagaceae bacterium | reverse complement strand
TACCAATACAATTGGAAGCAAAATAATCCAAGGAAGAAATTGAGTATAATCGGTATCAAAAGTTTTGAGCAATTGTTTTTCAAAACTTTGTTTTACAAAAAACAGCAATTCATTTAAATTGTCATTCAGATAAAAAAATATTACCGTAAAATAAAGTGGCACAAAAATCCCGAGAAGAGAAATAAGTAAATATCGAATTTTAAAAGAGGTAAAAATAACAACGCTGATTAAGATAAACGGCAAGAAAACAGAAAGGTCATAATTAAACAAAATACCAAATCCAAGATACATTCCTGCATCAAATACAAGCAACAAAGGTTTCTGCGATTCATATAAAAAACACAATCTTTGAAAAAGAAGAATAATAAATGTGTTTGAAATAAGTTGAGGAGTTAGCTCAGCTTGTTGAGGATAAAAACTATTTAACAAAATAAAAAACAATGCCGGCAAAAATGTATCCTGATATAAAATACTTTGCTGCGAAACAATGTAGTTAAGCAATATTGCCTGCAAAAAAATAAGCAGTGAGCTTGCTAATAAACTCCATAAAATATGATTATTGATACTGCTTAGATAATGGTAAAAAATACGAGACAATGGCGCTGTTTGAATATAATCATAATGATGCCGCTGAATAATTGAGGGCAACTTTAATGCAATGCAAATTACTAACAGCAAAATGCCCGACAGTATTGACTTTTCTCGGAATAATCGTAGCAATATATTTGAGTTAAAAAGTTAAACGCATAATAGAAAAACGCTTGTCTTTAAGCGTACAAATTAATGATGAATTTGCTGAAACTTGTTTTGCTTCTCCTGGCATTAACTGAACAAAATAACTTTGAGCTTTTACTAAAACTTTGGTGTCTGTATTTCCTTTGGTACTTATTGTTGTAATCATCACGTCACCTTCATTGCTTGCATCACTATTATAAACAAGTCCAATTTTGTCGTTTCCTGAAATAGTTACAAACGATGAATAATATCCTGCATCGCTCATCGTTGCTTGATTTTTCTTGATGTATTCTTTATACTGAGTGGTACCATCAGCATTTTTTGAAATCAAAATTATTTCATCAAAATTATACAGAATCCGATAACTTACCTGAGGAAATCCATTTACATAATAGGTATATGATTGTTTTGTTTCGTAATACTTTTCGGCAATAGTCAAACATCCCCCATCACTGTGTGGAATAATCTTGCGAACATAAATATCCGACAAAGTTGTTGAGTTTTCATTCTGCATGCTTGATGCAATTTTAGCAACAAAATTTTTGGGAAGAATATCAAAGCTTTTTGTTTTTATTATAGTGGTTGAATTATCTATTAGATAGAAAAATTCGCCAATAACAGCATTATCCTGTTTGTTAGAAAAAAAGCCAGTAACATTAATCGACTTATTAAAATTATTTATTGCCAAACCAATGTCATTTATAAATACCGAATCTTTTCCAATTTCATACTGTACAATTTTATCTTTAGTTTGATAATATGTCAACAGATTAAAATCTCTCGGGTCGTTTGCTTTGTTTATTTTTTCATTTATT
>CAILAF010000533.1 GCA_903832075.1 uncultured Chitinophagaceae bacterium | reverse complement strand
GCCTGGTCTTCGCTTGCAATAGCAGCGAGTTTAACATTATAAGAAATATCATCCCAATTCACATAATTTCTTTTCAATCCATAAGAAAAAGAATTTCCTATTTGTGTGATAGTAATGGGTGGCATTATCCATTTACAAAAGATGATGTATACAAAAGATGAAATAAACATGAACAAAAAAATTTTTTTTGTCCAATGCCATATTTTTTTGAAAAATGATTTTTTGGATGAAGACATGTATGAGTGAATGAAAATAGATTAATGCAAAAATTCTAATGTTCCCCAAATTAAGGCTATACCAAAACCAATTAATACCAAACCTAATAATTGATCAATTCGATGCATTACTTTAGATGTTAGTTTTGAACGAAGTGTTCCGGCCATAATTACTTTAGCAAAATCAGTTGCCAACACTACAAATAAACAAACGCCGAAAACAGTAAATCTGTATCTAACCGGATGAACCATTCCTTTTGAATCTGCTAAAATTGCGGCAGACCATGCCAACCAAAAAAATATGGCACCCGGATTTAAAATATTCATTAAATATCCGGTTAATGAAAGTCCCAATAACTCATGTTTTTTAAAAACTTTTTCTTTTACATTATGCGGTTCGGTTGTACTAGGTTTTTTAAAGAATAAAGAATAAATGCCCATCATTAATAAAACAATACTACCGCAAATAGCAATAATTTTTTCATGACTAATTAATGATACAATTAATGCAGTGAATGAATTACAAACAACCACCATTGTTATATCACTCGCCGAAATGCCCATTATAAAAGCATATCCGCCTTTGCGTCCGTGATTGATACTTTGTTTGATAATAGCAAAAATGATGGGTCCTACTGAAACGGAGAGTAATAGACCTAAAGCAATTCCTTTAATGATGGCAGCAATCATGAAAAATAAAAAAGATTTGATTTAAGTAAAGATAATTATACTGGCTTTAATTCTCCTTTTAAAAATCTTTGCCAGTCTTCTAACATTTTTCCTTTTAATACACGTGGAAATTTATGTTGACCACCAACTTTTCCTTTTGCTTTCATAAACAACATGAATTGTTCTTCTGATAACACATCTAAAAAAACTTCTTTCAATGCACTTTTTCTTTCAACCGCATAATCATCATTCAGTTCTTTTAATTTTTCATCAATCATGATGCGTAATTTTTCTTTGTTCACTACATCATTGCAGGCAATATACCAATGATGTGCAAAGAAATTTCCAAAAGGAACTCCTGCAACTGTAAACTCGGGAATGCTGATGTTAAATTCTTGACTCACCAATTGAACAGCTTTGTTCATATTTTCTATACTTAAATGTTCGCCTACTAAACTTAAAAAATGTTTTGTTCTTCTGGTGATAACGATCTCACATTTTTCTTTATCAAGAAATCGCAAGGTATCGCCAAGTAAATAACGCCAAGTTCCTGCGCTGGTGCTGATAAGTAATGCATAATCTTTTCCTTCTTCAACTTCGTCTATCATCAAAGCTTCGGGATTATCAATCATATCGCCGTTGCTATCAAAATTATTTTCATCAAAAGGAACAAACTCCATAAAAATATGTTCGTTTGTTACCAATCGCATTCCTTTTGCATATTGTTTATCTTGATAAGCAATAAAACCTTCGCTTGCTAAATAAGTTTCAATGTATGTAAGCGGTTTGCCTAATAATTTTTCAAATCCCTTTTTGTAAGGTTCAAAACTTACACCACCATGAACAAAGAATGCAAGATTAGGCCAGAGCTCATGAATATTATTGAGTTGATATCTTTCAACAATCATTTCAATACACATTTGTATCCATGCAGGAACACCAACAACAAAACCAATATCCCATTGTGGTGCTTTATCAACGATGTCTTCTAATTTTTTATTCCAATTTTTTTCTTTTGCGATTTTTTTTCCGGGTTTATAAAATGGTTGAAACCAAAATGGTGCCTTCTTTGCGGTGATACCACTTAAGTCGCCTGAATAATAATCGGAATTTTTTTGCAGATCCGTACTGCCTCCTAATGTTAACCATCCTTTACCCACAGATGCAAACGGGATATCTTCATAATTTCTAAGACTTAATAATTGTTTGATCATTACAATTTTATTGCCTCTTAATAAGTCATTAGTGATAGGAATAAATTTGCTGGCCGCTTCTGATGTTCCCGATGATAATGCATAATATTTTATTTTACCAGGCCAACAAACATCAGGCACTCCTTCCAATGTTCTGTGCCACCATTTTTTGTAGATAGAATTATAATTAAATGTTGGAACAAGTTCTTGGAATTTTTTTTCAAGATGATTACTTGACAAGATATCATCGAAACGATATTGCTGACCAAACTCTGTAAACCTTGCTTTACGCAATAATTTTTTTAAAACATTTTTTTGTTGTCGACGTGGATTATTTTGCGGCAAACGCAAAGCTTTGGCAATTGATTGAGGAACATTAATATCTATAATTGCCATGTAAATTTTTTATTTTGTTAATATTACGAAACTATTAAATTAAAGCAAAATTAATAAGGTGAATTGATGGAAGGAGCAGAAACACATTATTTATCCGATTGCTTCACCGGGCATATTTTTTGAATGACTGCTGACAATACTTTTACTATTATAAGAATGAAACCCAAAACGCTTCGATGATTGAACCGATTGAAGGATTAAAAATATATCGTTGTAAGAAATATTGTCTCCTTCACAAAAAATAATTGAATTGATTGATTGATTGGCAAACAAAGCATTAAATATTGAATAATAGTTCATTCTTTCGTCTTCACCATTAAAATCAATTCTTTTAAATAAATTTTGTTCCATGTTTTTATTTTTTAAAAGAGAAAGAATAATTTGATATTGATTTTCTGAACCAATAACCAATATGTTTTCAGAAGATTTTTTTTGAACAAATAAAAACAAATTGAATATTTTTTCTGAGAAAAAGAAAATAGTTCGCAATGCAATCGCTAATTGAATAAAAAAGGAAAAAACAAAACCTTGCCATTTTGGGTAATGCTTTTTAACAAACACGCTCATAGCCGAATAAAACATTTTTACATAATTTATACCAGCACGCCTGCTGCTTTCTCCTTTAAAATGAAGAATAGAAATCGTTCCTAAATAATAATTTTTATATCCCAATTGTTGAATGCGATAACTAAGATCAATATCTTCTCCATACATAAAAAATGTTTCATCAAAACCATTTAATGTTTGAAGAATATTTTTGGTTGTCATAATAAATGCGCCTGCCAAAACTTAAATCTCATAAATTTTATTTTCTTTTAAATTACCCAATGCATATTTATTAAAGAAAGGAGATCTTGGAAACAATGATGCCAATCCAATTAATTTAAACATTGATATAAATGGTGAAGGAAATGATCTTTTACTTTCTGCTAAAAAATTTCCACTGCCATCAATCATTCTTACGCCGAGCGCACCACAATCATTTTTTTCTTTAAAAAAGAAAATACATTTTTCAAAACAATCTTCAGAAACAATCGTGTCCGGATTTAAGAATAAAATAAATTCACCTTTTGACAATTTGAAACCTTGGTTACAAGCTTTACTAAAACCAACATTGCTTTTGTTTTGAATAAATTTTACTTCGGGAAACAAAGGTTGTAAAAATTCAAGGCTGCCATCAGATGATGCATTATCAACAACAATCACTTCCGCATCAATTTTTTTAATAGCCGCATTAACAGAACAAAGACATTGTTCTAAAAAATGTTTTACATTATAATTTACAATAACAATTGAAAGCTGCATCTATAAAACCGGTTTAAAAAGAGCGTAAAATAAAGCTTTCTTTTACAAACATTACTCATCAGCGAACAGTCGCAT
>CAILAF010000532.1 GCA_903832075.1 uncultured Chitinophagaceae bacterium | reverse complement strand
CATCGCTTGTTGTTACAATAAAAGTTTTATAAGGTTGAATGCTGTCAACAACTGTTAAACTTAAATATGCATTTGTACTTGTACCGGTTCCATTGTTTACTACTTTGGTACAAGAAGCAAAAACAAATAAAAACAAAATATAAATCGTACAGCTTTTCACTAATGGTTTAAAATATAAAATGAATGATGATAATTAAATCTTACTCAATGCTTTTAATTGATCATAGGGAAGGAAGTAAACAGAATGCAAAATTACTTATCCTTATACTCTATATCAAATTTGTTAAGCAAAGCTTTATGTTTTTTATCTCTTTTTAATTCGTATTGGTAAATTAATTGACCTAAATGCTTCATAAATGGATAACCAACGGTTTCGTAATCATATTTATCATCGTTATAAATACCATCGCTATTACATGAAATAGTTGCACAAAGCATAAACTCAACATTATTTTTTTTATCAACGATGTAAGCAATATCAGTTAAAAAACCATACGCATCACCCACTTTATTAAAGATGCGCACATCAGGTAATAAGCTGCCTTTTTCTGAACCATACAATAAAAATTTGCAATAAGAATCCCAATAATTTGCACTATCGTAATAAGGCAATTTGCTTTCACGCGGATAAGCGCTCATCCATTTCAAAACAAAAGCAACATCATCTTTTGTTAAGTTGAATTTCTTTTTCTGATCAACATTATCCGAAAACAAAACGCTTTGCAAAATATCGTGCAGGTCTTGTAAGTATATTCTGTTCTTTGTTGAAAAATCAAATGGTTCATTGATTAATTGATTACCGCGATAATATCCCTTACCCAATTGTACATTCAATGATGCAAAATTATTTTTATTGTATTGCGCATCTTGGTGGTACAATAATTTTCCGGAACTATCATAAAACGAAACAGCATTGGTTGTTCGGTTTTGTTCATTGCTTAAACTGATATTTAAACGATGACGTATGACCGCATCGCTATAACCTTTTTCTTTTAACTTTTGCTGAATATATTCCTGTCCTAAGAACTCATACAAATGATTAAATGCATCATTGTCACTTACTAAAAATATTTGTTTGATATAATTAGCAATGGTAGGATTGCTGTTTGTATTAGTCGGGGCATAGAAGTTTTGTTGTGCAGATATGCTGCTATCAACAACCATCTTGGTGTATTTGTTTACGCCGGGAATATTCAAATTGTTTAATTTCTCCAATGCTAAAAAAGCGATGGGCATTTTAACAGTAGATGCAGGATAGAAATAATTGTTATTATTAAGATTAAAAGTATAATTGGTGAATGATGGATTATTTTTTTTATCACGATCTATTTGTGTATAGATGATTTGCACATTCAATGAATCTTTATTGGCAAGGATGGAAGCAAAGTCTTCGGGTTTTGTTTGCATCAGTTGTGCTAAGAAAATATCTTTTGATAAATCTTTATTCTTTTGTGCAGCAACAAGAATTGAACAAAAACAAAAGATGAATAGAAGTTTTATTCTCATTCTTCAAACTTAAGTTAAAATGAATAGTTATAAAATAATAAAACTGGTTAAAGGTTATTAATTTTGCTATATGCCCCACGAATCCATTTCGGTTTTTGATATGTTTAAAATTGGTGTTGGCCCTTCAAGTTCTCACACACTTGGTCCATGGCGTGCCGCTTTGCGTTGTATTGAAACCATCAAAAGCAAAACAAGTTTAAGTAATGTTGTTTCAGTAAATGTATTATTATACGGTTCATTGGCTAAAACAGGTAAAGGTCATGGAACTGATATTGCTGTTATCTTAGGTTTATGTAATGAAGACCCTGTTACGATTGATGTTAATTCCATCACACAAAAAATCAATACCATTCAATCGCAAAAGAAATTGCATTTGGGTAATGAAGTTTTGATTGATTTTGATCCTTTGCAAAACGTTCAATTTTTATACAACGAGAAATTATCTTTTCATCCCAACGGATTATCTTTTTTAATTGAATTGAATAATGGAGAAAGTTTTAGTGAAACATTTTTTTCTATCGGTGGTGGATTTGTTGTGAAAGAAGGAGAGCAGATAGATAAAAGTCATTCTATTGATTTGCCTTTTCCAGTTAATACAGCCGATGAATTATTGCATTGGTGCATGAAAACAGGATTGAACATTTTTGATATTGTTTTTGAAAACGAAAATGCATGGCGTAATGAAGCTGAAACAAAGAAAGGTGTTTTAACTATTTGGCAAACCATGCGTGATTGCATTTACAGAGGTTGTCATGCACAAGGTGAATTGCCCGGTGGTTTGCATGTTAGAAGAAGAGCATTTGCTTTAAATAAAAAATTAGTTGCCGGTAAAAATTATGATGATTTTAATTCCTGGTTGGCAATTATCAAGCAACACGAAAATTCATTTCAATATATTCTTGATTGGGTTAGTTGTTTTGCATTAGCAGTGAATGAAGAGAATGCAAGTTTCGGCAGAGTGGTTACTGCACCAACCAATGGAGCAGCCGGTGTTATTCCTGCTGTGCTATTATATTTCATTGCTTTTTGTGATGGGAATGATGATGATAAGATCATCAAATTTTTATTAACTGCTTCCGAGATTGGAAGCATCTTTAAAAAAGGTTCTACCATTTCTGCAGCCATGGGTGGATGTCAGGCAGAGATTGGTGTATCATCTGCTATGGCAGCAGCAGCATTAACTGAAGGCATGGGTGGCACACAACGGCAAGTGTTAATGGCTGCAGAGATTGCCATGGAGCATCATTTGGGTTTAACCTGCGATCCGATTGGCGGATTGGTTCAGGTTCCCTGCATTGAACGCAATACGATGGGTGCGATAAAAGCAATCACGGCATCGCAATTGGCATTGCAAAGTTCGCCAGATTATGCCAAAGTAAGTTTGGATAAAGTGATCAAAACCATGTGGGACACGGCATTGGACATGAGCAGTAAATACAAAGAAACTGCTGATGGCGGATTGGCGATTAATATTCCTATTAGTTTGCCTGAATGTTAGATTATTAAAGCATGAATAATGCGATGCATAATGTTTATACAGTTTTTTGTAATTATTTAAAATTACTGCATGAAATAAAGTGATTGAATTTATTTCCAAAATTCTTTAATACTGTGCCAGCGTTTAATATTTGATCTACCTGTTTCTTCTTTTTCAATAAACTTCTTGAATTCAGGAATACTGTTGAATGAACTTGCATTTTGAGGTGTCAATGTTGTTTTTATTTCATTCAACTCGTTATTATCGGTTACCCAATCATTAATGAGCGTTACCGGTTCAACTTCTTCAAATGAATTTAATACAATATAACCATCGCACCAATCTTTTAATTTTAATCCACTCCATTTGTCATAAGCATACCAACTTTTATAATCTTTTATATCACCGAAAATGCTGTTATTGGCATCAACAGCAAACGGTTTTTTATAAATATCATATAATTGATTGAAAATTCCACTGAAGGGAAATACAAAACGAGATTCTTTGCCTAACATATTATTAATAAGGGTCCATTTATCAGGTACTGCGCTGCCTAATGCTGTCATATAAATTTTATCAGGGTATTTCTTGAATAAATTAGCACCTGCGCGGAGGCCATTGGGTTTTAGAAAGAGAAATAGCGGTGTTTTATATTTGGTAAAAGCATGATGAATTCCGCAATAAATAAGAATTTTTTCATTTTTCGCCATTATTGCTGTATCAATTATTGATGGAAGAACAAGGTCGAAAGCTGATCTATATGCTTTAAAACGAATACTGGTATCTTTAGATTGGAAGTCTTTTTCTATATAAACAGAGTTCAGCTGTAGAAATTTCATTCTGTCTTTTTCAGCAGCACATTTGCTGTTTATTTCCCAAATTGTTTTGAATATCTGTAAGTATTCTTCGAAATTCCAAGGATAATAGGAATTACGCATAATTGCTATCGCTTTTTTGCGATCAAATTCCTTTGCATTTACAACACTGTCTGCCTGTAATTGAAATTCATGGGCACCGAATTCCCAACCAAAATATCTAATCTTTTTTGTTGAATATAAATAGGAAATTAGTTTATTAATAAATGTTGCATCCTGTTTGTGCCAATGGAATTCTCCAACAAAAACAACATTGTGTGTATCAAATTTATCGGCAATGAAATTGTAAGGATTGGATTTATTGCTATCAAGTTGCTCGAGGTAATTGTTTATTTCTTTTTTATCCAGTTTTTTATATCCATGAATGTAATTAACATTAAATAAAAAGTCAAAAGCTACTAAAAATATAATTATTGCAATGACCCATGCAATTGACTTCAATAAAAATTTCAAAACTTTCTTCATAAAATATGTTTTAAATCTCAGGTTCCTTAGACAACTTTATAAGTATTTGAAGTTCTGAAATTGTAAAATGGGAAATCGACTTATATTATAGATGGAAGAATTATATGATAGATGGAAGAAATATTTGTTCTTTCATCTGATGTAGATACATTTTTTAAAAAGATAAAATAATATCCTATTAGGTTACTTTATTAGCGCAGGTTTATGATATGTGCCGGCAGGATGTAAAACTTTACAATAAATTATTTTTATGTTTTTCAACATTTAATTTATCTTTTCATATTGAATTATTAACTTAAAAACAAAAACATGAAAAAGATATTATTTCTCTTTATGATCCTAATGGTTTCATGTTCCTTAGTTCAAGCGCAGAAAATCATTGGGCACATTGATATTGCAGTTGTTATTGGAAGCCGACCACCAATTCCTGCTGAAATAAACCTGATGAGAGTGGAAGAACAAAAACATCCCAATATCGCAAAAACAATGCACGATATTGAAGATGCAATGAAGCATCTTCACGAAGCGCCCGATGATTTTGGAGGCCATAAAGCACAGGCAGAAGCTGATCTGAAACAAGCATGGGTTTCATTAAGAAAGGCATTATATTTTCGGATTTATGAAGACAGGCATCGGTAGTTAACGGTTTTACTCCGGCGTTCCAATTTGTTAAGTGATTGGAGAAAGAAAATGCCCTTCTGAACGGCAAAATGGTCTTCGGAAGGGCATTTTGCCGTTCGGAGCACCGACGATGGTCTTCTTAACGGCATCAATGGTGTTCATCACGGCATTAATGCCGTTCGGGGCGGCATTGATGGAGCAATTTACGGCATTGATGCCCTGAGTTACGGCATTAATGGTCTTCCGAGCAGCATCATTGGTCTTCTGAGCGGCATCGTTGCCCTTCGGAACGTCATCGTCGGAGCAATGAAGGGCATTTTGGTCTTCAAAGCCTCGTCGTCGAGCAAAAGAAGGGCAACGACGAGCAAAAAAGATTCGGTGATATACAATAAAAAAACGTCGAAGGTTTTTAAAACCCCCGACGTTTAAGATTAATGAATCTATTAAATAGTTTAAGCTTCTTCCAATTCAATATTGCTGTAATCTTTAATTACATTATATAAAGTATCGCGTTCAACAGGTTGTCTTTTTACTTGTTTAATTAAAGTAACCAATTCATCGGTATTCATAGATGGAGATTGTTCTTCACTTCCTGCCATTGAATAAATTTTAGTAGTATCATCAATCGTACCATCTAAATCATCCACACCAAAATTTAAAGTTAGTTGTGCATTCTTTCTTCCCAACATTGGCCAATATGCTTTTAAGTGCGGAAAGTTATCCATGTATAATCTTGCAACAGCATACATTTTCATATCTTCTATGATCGAAACCTCATGAACATTGCTCATATCATTTCCTTTGTTTCTAAACTTTAAAGGAATGAAAGTATTAAAGCCACCGGTTTCATCTTGCAATTGTCTTAATCTTTCCATGTGATCAATACGATGTTCATATTTTTCAATATGTCCGTATAAAATAGTTGCATTGCTGTGCATACCTAATTTATGTGCAGCTTTATGAATGGCCAACCATCCTTCGGCATTTACTTTATCGGCACAAATTTTTTCTCTTATTTCAGGATGAAATATTTCAGCACCACCGCCCGGTAATGAATCATGACCGGCTTCGTGTAAAATGTTCATGCCTTCTTCAATGCTGACATTTGCTTTTCTGAAAATATAATCTAATTCAACAGGAGTGAAGGCTTTGATATGAAGATCAGGACGATGAAATTTAATGGCTTTAAATAATTCTGTAAAGAATTGCAAATTCATTTTTGGATGAACGCCACCAACAATATGAACTTCGGTAACAGGTTGATCATCGTATTTTTTTACAATGTCCAACATATCATCAATGGTTAATTCCCATCCTTCTTCTTTGTGCGCATATAATCTTGAATAGGAACAAAATTTACAACTGAACACACAAACATTGGTTGGCTCTATATGAAAGTTGCGATTGAAATAAGTTTTATTGCCATGCTTTTGTTCGCGAACCCAATTGGCTAATGCACCT
>CAILAF010000531.1 GCA_903832075.1 uncultured Chitinophagaceae bacterium | reverse complement strand
GGTGCACTTTTACGAGGTGATCTGGATAGTGCATTTGAAAGGTGTCAACTTAATTTAAATGAACTTGAAAGGGCTGCATTTATTAATAAGGCAAGGCTTGATGATCTGTTGGAATTTGATTATAAAGGGACAAAAGATAACACAAGTAAATTCGATATAGATTTATCAAAAAATGCCCAAAAGATTTTAGACAAACATAAAAGCTATTCTAAATATTTAAATAGTGAGAATAAAGTAGGCAAAGCCAATGCAATTGATAGAAATATAAAGAATGGGAATTTAATAGCATCTGTAATTGTTGCAGCATTTGCTGTATTCGTAGGGCTATTATCAATAGAGAACAACAAAGAGAAGAAGAAGTTAGAAGAAGGTATCCAATCAATTTCCGTTCAACTTGATAGTATAAGTAAAGAAGTGCAGCAATTAAAACAGACATTTGAAAAGAAGCAAAAAATAGATATTGCCACCAAAAAATAAAATGGAAATTAACTGAAGGGCTTATTCAAGTGTCCTATGGTTTGAATCTGGTCATTGATGAGATCATGAAAGAAATAGACGGTTAACGGTCCCGAAAATTTATCAAATAAAGAATAACCCGAGAGAATTGGAGAAAAATCCTTTTGCCAATATTTTAAATTCTGTATACCTTAGATTAAATGAGTGCGCTAATAAGAGAAATGTATCATACCCAAGAAAGATGGGGAACTCGATTAACCGCGCCAATTCAGACTAAGAATAAAAATGCTTGGCTTGGGAGCGCTTATTATTTTTGGTATTATGAAGGGGATGCAATTTGGTGGGGGATAACAGCAAAAAAGTGGACCGGTTATTATGAAGTATACCATGCAAATCTAAATTGCGATAATGTTTTAGATACTGTGTTTAACGAGGAGCATTACAAACTATGGATAAAATATGTTGAAATAGCAATTGAGAAGTTTTTAAAAAAACAAAAAGGAGAGCTAAGTCTTAAATACATAAATGACTTTTTTAAAGAAAAAGGGGTGTTTGATGATATTGACGGAGTTATGTTTCAAGATATAACAGATAACCCTGATTTTTGGATTGTTAAAAAGTTTCAATATAAGAAGAGGATTCAGATCGCAGTTTATAATTTAGGAATAATGAGTAACTTTGCCTTCCGATTTGAGGGGAAGTGTGTTTAAATGATTGATTATGATAGACTTAAAAAAATTAGAACAAAAATTCGATGCTCTTTTTGAACAAGAGACAGAAGAAACCTTTAATAATTGGCTCCATAATAAGATTCTAAAGGATTCTCTTGCTTCAATGGGCAAAGGGTTATTTGAGAAAATTGGAACAAGCCATGATAAACTTACCAAAGAGTTTATTTATAGTCCTGTTAATATTCTTATTGTTGAAAATCTGAGTAATCATAGCTCCAATGTTCAATATGCAATGGCCGCCTAATGGATGTACAAGCACAACCTATATTACAGTTTAATCGCTTTGAGGTTATTAGTGTGAACGCTAATCTGATTAATCCGTTTAATCAGGAAGCGAAACCGAATATCAGTCTCACAATTAATCCTCGTGTATTCTATCCGGAAGGATTACCAAACGAGTTTAATATTATTATTGATTTGAAAGTAGAGGCAGTAGACTTTTTTATTATCTCTATAGTTGCTTTTGGCAATTTTACCTTAAACAAACCCGTTACAGATCCGGAGTCTAAGCCCTTTATTGATGTTAACGCTCCTGCTATAGTATTCCCTTATTTAAGATCATTTTTATCTACTCTTACCGCAAATTTAGGCGCGGG
>CAILAF010000530.1 GCA_903832075.1 uncultured Chitinophagaceae bacterium | reverse complement strand
GGATATACCTTCTATTATCTAAATTTGCATCTTCCATATAAAATTGAAGTAGTTTTTATTGCAACTTTCTTTTATGGAATTGGATTTTTATATAAAGAATATATAAACTCTAAATTCCATGAAAAGTATAAAAAAATCATATTCATTTTGTCAATAATATTAGGATTTTCAAGTTTTCTAATAACACAAGTATCAATTCCAACTCTAGATATTACAAGCAATACATTTGGTAATTATATACCTTCAATGATATCTGCATTGTTTGGGATTACATCATTTGTTAGTATTTCTTATTTATTCTCAATTGAAAAAAGTAATATTACTAGTATAATAATTTTTTTAGGTCGAAACACATTTGTAATTCTATCTTTACATCAGTTGATACTTATGATATTAAAAAAATACATGGAAAATCTTCCGATAAATAATTATTTTAATAGTGGAATAAGACATTTGTTACAATGGCTTATTTTATATATTTGCATTATCATAATAAATAAACACTTACCCTTTTTATTAGGAAAATCAAAAAAAATAATCTAATGAATATTATCTTTTGGCAAAATTGTGTAAGTCCACATCAGATTCCATATATAAAAGAAATTAGCAAAGATATCAGAGTACAAAAAGTAACTCTAATTACTCCACGTTTAGATTTTAAAGAACGTATAGAGATGGGATGGGATAGTAAAAGTTTGTTAGAAGGTACAGATATTGAATTCCATTTAAAGCCAGATACTAAAACTGTTCTAGAAATTTTTAGTCGAAATGAAAATGATAGTTATCATTTTTTTTCAGGAATACATGCAGATAGTAATATATATGAATGGTTTCGTCTAAGTTTAGAATATAATATAATAAGAGGAATTATCACCGAGCCTCCTTTTACATTCAACAAACCATTATGGGTGCATAAAATACGTTTTCTTTTACAAGATAGAAAATATATATCCAAAATTAATTATGTTTTTGGAATTGGAGATGATGCAGTAGATTATTACCGATTTTGGAGCAAACGTTGGAAAGTAATTTCATTTATCTATTGTACTGAGAATAATATCAAATTATCAAAAGAACATAATAAAAAGGAACTTAAACTTGTTTATGTTGGGAGTCTTTCAAAAAGAAAAAATGTAATAGTTTTACTTCGTGCATTTTCGCTTATTCATCCTGAATTAAAAATTAATCTTGAAATAATTGGGGATGGACAACAAAGAAGTAATCTAGAATCATTTGTTAGAAAACATAAACTTGAGTCTAAAGTGACATTTAAAGGAACTTTACCGATCAAAGAAATTAATGAAAAATTATCTAATTACGATGTGTTAATATTGCCATCTTTATATGATGGCTGGGGTGCCGTTATAAACGAAGCTATAACTCTCGGATTATTTTGTATTTGTAGCGATCGATGTAGTGCTAAGGTTTTGCTAAAAATTAAAAGTAATGGATTAATTTTTAGAAATAATCATGCGTATGATTTATCCAATAAAATTGAATATTGTTATCAGAATATGGAATATATTAAGAATGACATTACAAGACGTATAAAATGGGCTAACAATATTTCAGGTTACTCAGTTGCAAATTATTTCATCGAAAACCTAATAAATAATTCTGAGATTCAAGAACCTTGGAAAAATAATGATTAAATGTTTAATGAATTTAAGCTAACAATAAATGGATATTGGTAACAGTTTTATAAAGCAACATGATAAATACAATTCAAATTTTGTTTTATCATTTGAAAATACTGAGTGTTTGAGAGGAATAGCCATTTTATTAGTCATAATTCAGCATATAAGTGGTGGATTTGGCACTAACCTTTTAACTCCTTGTGGAGGTACCGGAGTTGCAATATTTTTATTTATATCAGGGTTTGGATTAAATGAATCATATAAGATAAATGGACTAAAAGGATTTTGGATAAAAAAGATACTCCGTGTATTCTTACCCTATTTTATCTTAGAATTTATTTTTTTTGTTATTTATACAATCGATATTAAGTCTTTTTTATTGGATATTTCAGGTATAAATACATCATATTGGTATGTAGGGTTTATTCTTAAATGGTATGTTATATATTATTTTTCCATTAAATTCATGCCCAAGTACTCTTCGTTAATATTGCTTTTTTTTGGAATAATTATGATATTTATGTTGCCTGGTATTCAAGCAGAACAAAGCTTTTCCTTTTTATGTGGGGTTATTGCATCTAATAATATTCAGATATTAAAAAAAAAATCTTTGAAAACAATATTTCAAATAGCTATAATATCGTT
>CAILAF010000529.1 GCA_903832075.1 uncultured Chitinophagaceae bacterium | reverse complement strand
TGCATCAACTGGAAAGTGTTTGAAAAATTCAATGATGAATTTGGTATGTTGTTCCATAAATTAAAAAAACAAAATAAAGCTTGTTGTTAAGCCCTCAACTACTAAATAAGAGAGAATAATTTTTTAATAAAAACTTTTAAATTAATCAAAATGAAAACAGAAACAGAATTAAAAGAAATGGTCAAACAGAAATACGGTGAAATTGCAGCGCAAGATAAAACCGTTAATCAATCATCTTGTTGCGGTGCCGGTGGTTGCTCAACAGAAGTGTATACCATTATGAGTGATGAATACACAGATCTAAAAGGGTATAATCCTGATGCAGATCTGGGATTAGGTTGTGGATTGCCTACTGCTTTTGCAAAAATTAATAAAGGTGATACAGTAATTGATTTGGGCAGTGGTGCAGGTAATGATTGTTTTATAGCAAGAGCACAAGTTGGCGAAAAAGGAAGAGTGATCGGTATTGATTTTACTGAAAAGATGATTGAGAAAGCAAGAGAGAACGTTGATAAATTAGGATATAACAATGTTGAATTTCGTTTTGGTGATATTGAGCAAATACCTGTTACTTCAAATATTGCTGATGTGGTAGTAAGTAATTGTGTATTGAATCTTGTGCCCAATAAGTTTAATGTGATGAAAGAAATATATCGTGTATTAAAACCGGGCGGCCATTTCAGTATTTCTGATATTGTGTTACAAGGACAAATTCCTGCTCAATTAAAAGAAGCTGCAGAAATGTATGCAGGTTGTGTGGCAGGTGCTATTCAAAAAGAAGTGTATCTCGAAACAATCACTGCAACCGGTTTTAAAAACATACAACTACAAAAAGAAAAAGCGATCATTATTCCTGATGATATTTTACAAAACTTTTTGAATGAAGAACAAATGGCTATTTATAAAAAAAGTAATACGGCTATTTATTCTATAACTGTGTATGCAGAAAAACCGGCCGAAGAAAAATCTTCTTGTTGTGTACCGGGTAGCGGATGTTGCTAAATAAAATGATGGAAATATGAAAAAGAAACTTCTTTTTGTTTGTATAGAAAATTCCAATCGTTCGCAAATGAGTCAGGCATTTGCAAAAATATATGGAGGCGATGCCGTTGAAGCGTACAGTGCAGGAAGCAAACCAAGCGGCATTGTTAATCCAAAAGCAATTGCGGCCATGAAAGAATTGGAGTATGATTTAAGTAAGCACGACAGTAAATCTTTAGATGAAGTAAAACCATTTGCACCTTTTGATGCAGTGATAACAATGGGTTGCGGCGATGCATGTCCGTGGATGCCTGCAAAAAAATTTATTGACTGGCAAATTCCTGATCCCAAAAATATGGAGCCGAACGAGTTTAATAAAGTAAGAGATTTTATTGGTGAACAGGTAAAAAACTTACTTAAGGAACTGGGTGTACATGTGAGTGGCACAAGCAAAGCATCATAGAATTTCCAAAGTTTGTCCACATATTTTTTTCATTAATTCTTTTATTTTCCAAAAAAAGCTAACTTTAAGATTGTCAAAACGATTGGACAAACTTAAATACTTAGTGTATGAGAGGTGTAAACAGAGTTATGTTGATAGGCAATTTGGGCAAAGACCCGGATGTGCAACATTTGGAAGGAAATATTGCAGTTGCAAAATTTCCATTAGCAACAACTGAAACATATAAGGACAGAACAGGCAAATTAGTTTCTCAAACTGAATGGCATACAGTTGTGTTGTGGCGCGGATTAGCTGAGCTGGCGCAAAAATATTTGCATAAAGGAAGTTTGATTTATGTGGAAGGAAGATTGCGTACACGTAGTTGGGAAGATAAAGAAGGCAATAAAAAATTTGCAACAGAAGTTGTGGGTGATAATTTAATTATGTTAGATAAAAGAGGTGATGGTCATTCATCTGCTGAGGGATTAAGCGGCGATGAAACCCCACCATTACCTGATGCCGGAGAAACGTTACCATTTTAATAACTTGATGGGAGAAGTTATATTTTTACATAGTTTCAGGGAAGGCCGATATTTGTATCGGCCTTTTATAATAGACCCATTGTTTAATTAAATTTTTTATTTTGGATCACTATTCGACTCATTTATTATCTTTTCTTTTTACTGTTATTAATTTACAGGGCAGTTCTGTTTTATTAGTGTTGTTGATTTGTTTATTATTTTTTTCTTTCATGATCAGTGGCGCAGAAGTTGCTTTCTTTTCATTAACCTATAAAGACATCAATCTTTTAAAAACAAAACAACTTCCTGTTTACACACGCATTTTAGATTTGTTGGAGAATCCTAAAATTTTATTGGCATCATTAATCATTGCCAATAGTTTTATCAATATCGGCATCATTATCATCTCTAATATTTTAATGGATGATTTATTTTATTTCAGTGCAGGTTTTGATTGGATTCTGTTCATCATAAAAGTAATTGTAGTAGCAGTAATATTATTATTGTTTGGAGAAGTAATGCCTAAGATATTAGCCAATCAAAATAATATTCGTTTTGCAAAAGATGTTGGTCCTGTTGTTGAGTTTGTGCATTATATTTTTAAAGGGTTAGGTAAATGGTTAGTAAAATATTCTGATTTTATTGAAAGACGATTAACTAAAAAAACAAATGGTGTTATTACCAACGAAGAATTATATCATGCCATTGATATTACGGATACTGGTACCAATGAAAATGAAAAAAATATTTTAAAAGGTATTTTAAAGTTTGGAAACATTACTGCTAAAGAGATCATGAAAACCAGGCTGGACGTGCATGGTATTGATCATGATGATTCTTTTGAAACGGTGTTGAAACAAATTCGCGAATATCATTACAGCAGAATGCCGGTATATAAAAATGATTTAGATGAGGTAGTTGGCATATTACATACAAAAGATATTATTGAACATTTAGATAAACCAACTGATTTTGATTGGCATATTTTATTACGTCAGCCTTATTTTGTGCATGAACAAAAACTGATTGAGGATTTATTGAAAGATTTTCAATTAAAGAGAATTCATTTTGCTGTTGTAGTGGATGAGTTTGGCGGCACCAGCGGCATTGTAACATTAGAAGATATTTTGGAAGAAGTGATTGGTGAAATAAAAGATGAATTTGATGATGAAGAAACGGGCTATAAAAAAATTGATAATAACAATTATATTTTTGAAGGTAGAATCATGATCAATGATGTTTGTAAGATCATGGAATTGCCTGATGATACATTTGATGCATGGAAAGGAGAAAGTGATTCATTGGCAGGATTGATTCTTGAATTAGCAAGAGATATTCCTAAAGCAGGACAAATAATTTTTTCCGGAGATTTTGAGTTTACAGTTTTGGAAGTATTAAAGAATCGTGTTCAAAAAATTAAAGTTTCTATAAAACCGCAAGTAAGTGAGTAAGAGAAAAGTTTCAAGTTTCAAGTTTCAAGTTTCAGGTAAATATTTTTTGCTTTTAGCTCTTAGCTTTTTGCCTTTTGTTTTTTCCTGCAACAGCTCATATACACCTAAACCAAAAGGCTATTATAAAATTGATTTCCCTAAAAGAGAATATCAATTATTCAATCAACCCGATTATCCATACACATTCGAATATCCTGTGTATGCCAATGTGGTAAAGGATTCTGTGTTCTTTGGTGGAGCAACTGAAAATCCCTGGTGGATCAATATCAACTTCCCTCAATTTTCAGGAAGAATTTATGTGAGCTATAAAGAAATAGGAAAAAATAAATTTCAAAGTTTAGTGAATGATGCATTCTTTTTATCTAATAAACATTCAGCCAAAGCATATTCAATTGATGATTCTGCAATAACAACGGCTAATAATATTCATGGAAGATTTTTTAAAATTGGTGGTGAAGTGGCAACAGCGAATCAATTCTTTTTAACTGATTCAACAAAGAATTTTTTACGAGGTGCTTTATATTTTGATGCAACACCTAATGAAGATTCATTAGGAATTGTGAATCAGTTTTTATTGCAAGACATGAAGCATTTAATCAATACTTTTAAATGGAAAGAAAAAACAATCAAATAATAATTGATGGGCTTTTGGTTTTGACTTTTAACTTTGAATTTATATGATAGCGATAGATAACAAATTAATTAGTGATGAAGTTGTAGAAGAACAATTTGTTTGTGATTTAAATAAATGCAAGGGTGCTTGTTGTGAAGATGGTGATGCAGGTGCGCCATTAGCGAAAGTGGAATTAGATCATTTGGTAAAGTACTTTGATGTCATTAAAGATTATTTATCAGCAGAAGGATTAAAAGAATTACAACGACAAGGAAAATATGTGTATGACAGAGATTTCGGTTGGGTAACGCCAACAATTAATGGCGGCATTTGTGCTTATGGTTTTCGAGATAAGAATGGTGTGATCATGTGCGGCATTGAACAAGCGTATAATGATAAAAAGACAGATTGGAAAAAACCAATCAGTTGTCATTTGTATCCCATCAAAATTGGAAAGAGCAGATTTGAACCCGATATTGATTATGTGAATTATGAACCACGTGAGGAAGTTTGCAAAGCTGCATGTAGTTTAGGAAAAAAATTAAAAGTGCCTGCGTATGTTTTTTTAAAAGATGCACTGATAAGAAAATATGGCGAAGAATTTTATGAAACATTAGATGCAGCAGCAAAACGTTTGAAAGAATCGGCGATCGTAAATCGGTAATCGTTAGTTTACTTTCGATTTGCGACTAACGATTAAACGTTGCTGAATAGAATTACTGAAGTACAAGTGAGTGACACAACGATGATGATTAAAGTTTTAAAAGCTGATAAAAAAAATTAAATGACTAACAAAGCCACTTCATTTATTGCAAAGAGTACAGTTAAAGCTGCCGATATTGAACATCGCAGAAAAATTAGTTTCAATATTGGCAAATATCTTTCTGTTGTACCACAAGGTAAAGCGCAATTTAGTCAATTAGCTATTGCACGTGAACGTGCCAAGAATGTTAAGTGGCGTGCCATTGAACATTTGGATCAGCATTTGGAAACTTTTGAGAAACAAATTACATCTCGTGGTGCAAAAGTTATTTGGGCCGAAGATGCACAACAAGCATTAAATGAAATTGGAAAAATTTGCAAAGAGAAAAATTGCAAAACATTGGTGAAGAGTAAAAGCATGGTAACAGAAGAAATTCATTTAAATAAATATTTGGAAGAGCATGGAATTGAAAGCGTAGAAACTGATTTGGGCGAATATATTCAACAATTGGATGGTGAAGCACCTTATCATATTGTTACGCCGGCGATGCACAAAAGCAAAGAGGATGTTGCAAGATTATTTGCCGATAAATTAGGTGTACCAAACGGATTAACACCAGAAGAATTAACACAGGTTGCAAGAATAAATTTGCGTGAAAAATATATTAATGCTGAAGTGGGTGTTACCGGTGCAAATTTTATTATTGCTGATATAGGTGCTATTGCTGTTACAGAAAATGAAGGTAATGCAAGATTAAGTTGTGCCTTTCCGAAAACACATATTGTAGTTGTTGGTATTGAAAAAATGATTCCGTCATTAAATGATTTGTCATTATTCTGGCCATTGCTTTCTACTTATGGCACCGGACAAAAAGTTACGGTATATAATACCGTTTGTGCAGGACCGCGTCAAGCAAATGAAGCAGATGGCCCTGAAGAAATGTATGTGATCTTATTAGATAATGGCAGAACAAATTTATTAGCCAATCCACTTACACGCGAAGCATTGTTTTGTATTCGTTGCGGTGCATGTTTAAATGCATGTCCTGTTTATAAAAATATTGGCGGTCATAGTTATGAAACAGCTTACAGCGGACCAATCGGCAGTGTTATCACACCGCACTTAAAAACAATGCATGAGTATAAACATTTAAGTTATGCATCATCATTGTGCGGCAATTGTACAGAAGTTTGTCCGGTAAGAATTAATCTGCATGAATTATTGTTAGAGAATAGACATGAATCTGTAGTGCAAGGCGAAAGTTCTTTATCGGAAAGGATTGCATGGAAAGCATGGAAGACAGCGAGTTTAAGCAGAGCGATGATGAATATGGGCAATGGTAAATTGAAGAATAAAATAGTAAATAAAATTTTTAAAGCCTGGACTGCACAAAGAACTGAATTAGATTTTAGTGCCAAAACATTTAATGAAATGTGGAAGGAGAGGAATAAGAATTGATAATTAGTTTTTTGT
>CAILAF010000528.1 GCA_903832075.1 uncultured Chitinophagaceae bacterium | reverse complement strand
ATTACAACAATGGTTTCATTACAAACAATGAGCGCTACAACCAGGTAATTGATATCTGGACTCGTATCAACTCTCGTTTGGCTGATACTCTTTTAACTCAATTGAAAAATGATAACCAGGGATTCAACCCAATTTATATGATGTTGGATTCTGGAGCTCGTGGTTCTAAAGAACAAATTCGTCAGTTAGGTGGAATGAGAGGTTTGATGGCAAAACCACAAAAGAATCTTTCAGGAGGAACAGGTGAAATTATCGAGAATCCAATTCTTTCTAACTTTAAAGAAGGTCTTTCGGTTATCGAGTATTTTATATCTACTCACGGTGCGCGTAAAGGACTTGCCGATACCGCTCTTAAAACTGCCGATGCGGGTTATCTTACACGTAGGTTACATGATGTTGCTCAAGATGTGGTAATCAATGAAGTTGATTGCGGAACATTGCGTGGAATTCCTGTATCTGCACTAAAAGATAATGAAGAAATTGTTGAAAGTTTATATGAGCGTATCTTAGGTCGTGTGAGTTTACATGATGTGTATGATACAATTACTGGTGAAATATTAGCAGCTTCAGGACAAGAGATAACTGAAGAAATTGCTGAATCTATAGATTCTTCTGCAGTAGAAACAATTGAAATTCGTTCGGTACTTACTTGTGAAGCTTTACAAGGTGTTTGTGCAAAATGTTATGGACGCAATCTCGCAACAGGACGTATGTCTCAACGTGGAGACGCTGCCGGTGTAATTGCTGCACAATCTATCGGTGAACCTGGAACTCAGTTAACACTTCGTACATTCCACGTGGGTGGTACTGCTTCAAATATTGCTACCGAAAGTCAAATGGTTGCTAAGTTTGCTGGTATTCTCGAATTTGAAGAAGTAAAAACTGTTAAATTTAAAAGTGACCAAGGTTTAGTTGATACTATTATTGGTCGTCAGGGAGAAATCAGAATTCTTGATGAAAAAACCCGCAATCCAATTATTTCAGTAAACATTCCATACGGAGCGCATTTGGTTGTAAAACCAGGACAAAAAGTTGCCAAAGGCGATGCAATTTGTTCTTGGGATCCATATAATGCAGTTATTCTTTCAGAGTTTGAAGGTGCTGTCAGTTTTGAAGGTATCATTGAAAATATTACTTTCAAAGAAGAGTCTGACGAGCAAACAGGTCACAAAGAGAAAGTGATTATTGAAACTAAAGATAAAACTAAAATTCCTTCAATCATTATTCTCGACAAGAAAAAGAATCCTATCAAAGAATACAATATTCCAGTAGGGGCACATATTATTGTTGAAGAAGGAGATGCTGTAAGAGCTGGAGAAATTTTGGTTAAAATCCCTCGTGTACTTGGTAAAACTCGAGATATCACTGGAGGTTTGCCACGTGTTACAGAATTATTTGAAGCACGTAATCCATCAAATCCTGCAGTAGTTTCTGAAATTGATGGAGTGGTAACATTTGGAGGAATCAAACGCGGTAATCGTGAAATTATGATTACCTCAAAAGATGACGATAGCAAAAAATATCTTGTTCCACTTTCAAAACATATTCTTGTTCAAGAAAATGATTTTGTAAAGGCTGGTTCATCCTTAAGTGATGGTTCAATCAGTCCACAGGATATTTTAAGAATTGAAGGTCCATTGGCTGTACAACGTTATATCACTAATGGAATTCAAGAAGTGTATCGTTTACAAGGTGTAAAAATCAATGATAAACATATCGAAACGATTGTTCGTCAGATGATGCAAAAATTGGAAGTAGAAGAACCCGGTGATACTTTATTCCTCGAGGGAGAGTTTGTTGAGAAACATTCTTTCAAACAAACCAACGATTGGATTTATGATAAAAAAGTTATTACTGAACCAGGAGATTCTGCAACATTAAAAGCAGGTCAGATTATCAGCGTTCGTAAATTACGTGATGAAAACTCAATGTTAAAACGTAAAGACCAAAGACTTGTTGAAGTGCGTGATGCAATTTCTGCTACAGCATCTCAAGTAATTATGGGTATTACAAAAGCATCATTGGGAACTCAAAGCTTTATGAGTGCCGCTTCATTCCAGGAAACAACTAAAGTGTTAAACGAAGCAGCAATTGCAGGAAAAGTAGATTATATGCTTGGATTGAAAGAAAATGTTATCGTTGGACATTTGATTCCTGCCGGTACCGGTATTAGAGATTACGAAAAATTAATCGTAGGATCAAGAGAAGAATATGATATGTTGATGGCTTCTAAAGAAGATGCATTAGCAGGTAAATAGTATTTCTTATTTATAAAATTAAAGGCATTCACAAATTTGTGGATGCCTTTTTATTTTACACTTTCTATTTAATTATAGCACACTTTCACTCATCAAAATGGATATTGTATAATCATT
>CAILAF010000527.1 GCA_903832075.1 uncultured Chitinophagaceae bacterium | reverse complement strand
AATAGCCATCACAGCCATTAAAGCACATGCACAACCCTCAGATCCAGGTGGTGAAGTAGATGCACCCATTGATGGTGGTTTAAGTTTATTGATTGCAGGTGGTGTTGGATATGGAATTAAAAAAGTTAGGTCCAAAAGGACTCCCTTGGAGGAATGATAAAGAAAAACAAATGAAAGAAAAAACATTCTTGATTAAAAAAAATATTAAGCCAATTCTCATATTAATAAACATTTCAAACCTAACAAATGAAGAAAAATTTACTCATTACAATGCTCTTGTTATCGGCATTTGCTTCAAATGCAGCCAACTATTATTGGGTTGGCGGAACAGGTAACTGGTCTGATGTTACTAATCATTGGGCTACAACTTCGGGAGGAAATACATTTCAAAGTATTGTCCCAAGTTCTTTAGATAATGTATTCTTTGATGCAAACTCATTTAGCAGTACTGGTCAAACAGTCACGGGAGATATTGTTATGAATTGCAATAATATGAGCTGGGCAGGTGTCGCAAACAGCCCAACTTTCACTACTAATAATAGTCTGAATATTTATGGTTCATTGACTTTTGTATCCGGGATGACCTTAACTACAGGGGATGTTTATTTCCAATCAACAAGTACCGGTCAGACCATTACATTAGGTGGTAAAAGCATTTCGGGCAATGTTTGGTTTGAAGGATCTGGAGGTTGGACCTTTCAGGATACATTTACTTCAGGTGGAGCTATTCTTATAGATAATGGATCTATCGTAACAAATAATCAGACTGTAAATACTTTTTATGTGATGGTACATTATAATAATTCAACCAACACGATAAACCTGAATGTGGGTTCTTCAACATTTACTGTATCCTATAGTCAGCCCTGGACATTGCAGGGATCAAATCTTACTTATACATCCAGCAATCCAACTTTTATCATGACTGGTAACGGTACATTTATTGGTGGGGGATATGCGTATTATAATATTTCATTTACCGGCGGAAGTACGGGTACCATAAATGGAGTTACCAGTGCAAACGATATTAACTTTACAGGAGCGGGAACAGTGAATGGCGCTACGTTCCACAATGTTACGTTTGGAGGAAATGCAACGCTCAATGGCAGCAATACTTTTAATAACTTAACATTTGGAGCAGGCGCTACTAATACTTTCCAAAATGGAACCACACAAACAGTAAACGGAACATTGACTTCTAATAGTTCCTGTACTGCTTTTTCAACATATACGACTGATAACGGAAGTACTGCCACCATTTCAAAAGCTACAGGCACTGTTACATTAGACTATGTGAACCTGAGCAATATTATTGCTACAGGTGCTGCCACATTTAATGCAACTAATGCCATTGCTACAGGCACCAATACCGGTTGGAATATAACAAATTTAACAGGAAGAAATCTATACTGGATTGGAAATGGAGGTAATTGGAGTGATGGAAGTCATTGGTCTTTAACAAGCGGCGGTGCTGCAGTAAACTGTACACCAAATTCTTTAGACAATGTGTTCTTTGATGCCAATTCATTTACAGGAACTGGACAAACAGTAACAGTGGATATTTCAACAATAAGCTGTAATAACATGAGTTGGGTAGGTGTAACAAACAACCCCACTTTTAATCAAAACGATGTTTTCAACCTGTATGGTTCATTAACTTATGTAAGTGGTATGACTATAAATGGTGGCACCTATCTTTATTTCCTGTCAAATTCACCCGGTCAAACCATTACCTGTGCAGGGCATCAGATAGGTAATGTAATGACCTTCAACGGGACCGGCGGGTGGACTTTACAGGATGCTTTTACTTTTGGAGGGGTAGAGGTTAATCATGGAAGCTTTACAACCAATGGCCAAACTATCAATGGACAAAATTTTAATGTAAGAAGCGGCAACGCTACTACTGTTGATATAGGCTCTTCAACATTTAATTTATCACAGGATGGGCTTGCATGGCAGTGGACCGGGGTCAATACAACTTTCATTTCTAATCATCCTACTATCAATTTCACAGGTAATACCGTTCAAATGATAGGGGGAGGTTTAACGTATTATGACATAAATTATACAGGGACTAATAATTGTCAAATATCAGGTATAGGGAGTGCCCATGATGTCAACCTCTCTGGTGCCTCAACTTTCACCGGTCCCTATACCTTTAATAATGTAAGCTTCGGGGGCAACTCCACTTTTAATGGTAATAATACATTTCATAATTTGACATTAGGTGCAGGAGCAACCAATACTTTTGGGGCCGGAACAACACAAACCGTAAACGGTGTATTCACTTCAAGCGGTTCTTGTGCTGCATTTTCAACATTTACAACAGATGGAAGTACAGCGACCCTTTCGGTAGGTTCTGGAACTATTACATTAGACTATCTAAGCCTGAATAATATCATTGCTTCAGGTGGTGCAACATTTAATGCCACCCATGCCATTGCTACGGGAACTAACACGGGTTGGAATATTACCAATTTAACGGGAAGAAATGTTTATTGGATCGGTGGTACAGGTAATTGGAGTGATGGTACACATTGGTCTTTAACAAGTGGCGGTACTTCATTGAACTGTACACCAAATTCTTTAGACAATGTATTTTTTGATGCCAATTCATTCAGCAGTAATGGTCAAACTGTAACTGTTGATATATTAGCAACTTGTAATAATATGAATTGGACGGGATCTACAAATAACCCCACTTTTACTATCAACAATAACTTTAGTGACGGTTTGAATATATACGGATCATTAACCTATGTAAGCGGCATGACACTTACTGCAAACCAGCCCCACTATTTTCGGTCAATAAACACAGGTCAAACAATAACATTAGCAGGTCAAAAATTAAAATGGGCTTATTTTGAGGGTGTCGGCGGGGAATGGACTTTTCAGGATCCATTCAATACAAGTGAGGGAGTAATTATAGATAATGGAAGCGTCATTACCAATAATCAACCGGTAACCGTTTATTATATAACATCCGGTAGCGGCACTACAAGAAGTTTGAATGTAGGGTCTTCAAGTATCACTGTATCCTGGCCATATCCACCATTTGACATTCAGGGGCCGAATCTTACCTACACATCCAATAACCCAACTTTTACAATATTAAACGGAGGGACTTTTAATGGAGGGGGATATGCTTATTACGATATTAATTTTACAGGTTCAAGTGCAGGTACAATAACAGGAGTAACAAGTGCACACAATATCAGTTTTACAAAAAACGGAACGGTAAACGGAGCGGCATTTAATAATGCATCATTTGGTGGTAATGCCACATTGAATGGCAGCAATAGTTTTAATGATCTTACATTTTATCCCGGAACCACTGTTACATTACAAAACGGGAATACCCAAACAGTGACAGGAACTTTAACAGCAACAGGTACTGGTGGGTTTCCGATTGTTATACAATCGGATAATTCAAGTGCGGCAACCATTTCAAAATCGAGCGGCTCTGTTTGTTTAGATTATATTCACTTGCAAAATATTACAGGAACAGGAGGTGCTACTTTTGATGCAGGTATCAATCCCCACTCAACGGATTTGGGTGGTAACACCAATTTTGCTTTTACGGGAAGTTGTACCCTTCCTGCCAGCCCGCCATATTTATGGAATGGTTCAAATAGTACCGACTGGACTACTACAACCAATTGGAGTCCGAATATTGTTCCGCTCAGCGGCAATGATGTAACAATCAGTTATTCAAATAATGCTCCGGTTATCAGCACAACAACGGCTGTGAATAATCTAACGATAAATACCAGTGCATCATTAACGATAAACAGTCCGGGTATTTTAACTGTAAACGGTACGGGCACCAATAATGGTACACTGACTGTTGCATCGGGTGGTTCATTAAAAAACAGTTCTGCTATCAGCAATGTTACGCTTCAACAAAGTGTGGTTGGACAAAGAGGTTTTAGAGTTTTTGCCAATCCTTTCAGTACTTCACAAACTATTGCAAGTGTAGCCAGTACCAATGGAATAACAATAGGCACATCAGTACCATCAAGTGGTCTAACCGATTCAAGAATATTCAGCAGCAATGCATGGGCTAATATAACCGGAACAATATGGGCAGCCAATACCCCTTATGCATTATTTATAAGAGGTTTGACAAGTGAAGTAACGGGCTTAAATTATACAGGAGGCCCTTCGGCATTTACCTACAGCGTAAGCGGAACACTCAATGGTAATAGTACCAGTATAACGCCTGCTAATACTTCTGATTTTATTTTGGTTGGAAATCCTTATGCAGCACCTGTAAATACGCAGGCATTAACAGGGCAGAATCCAGCACCTTATTATACTTATCAGATTGCAGTAAGCGGCACACCACAAGTAGATGCAGGCGGTTGGGTGGCATCTGGTGGCAATTCAAATATAAGTACAACGATACCTGTATTAGGAGTGGTGGCGTATAAACCTGCAAGTACTTCAACATTTAATATAACAACCTCAGACATTAATACAGGCGGCACCTTACAAACAGGATTATTTGGCGTAGAACCATCAACTACTCAATTAGAATTATTGGTAGAACAGAGTGGTTATTTCAAAGACAAAATGTTTGTGCGATTAGATGCAACAGCAACAACAAACGGTACAGATTATTATGAACTAAAGAAATTGTATAATACCAATGTGAATGTGTACAGCATTACACCGGATGATAGCCGCATGGCAATAGATGCAAGAAATGTATTGAGTACAATTCCATTAGGCATAAGTGCTTTGCCGGGTAATTATAATTTCAAATTAAGCAACAATAATTTGCCTGTAGGCACGACTGTTTATTTGAATGATAAATTACTGAATACACAAGCAGAACTAAAAGCGGGAGATGTGTACAATTTTAGTATCACATCAGATGCAGCTACACATGGAGAACAAAGATTCAGTTTATCATTTAGTAGTAAAACAACATTAATAGCAACAGACCCTACAGATGGCTTAACTGCAAATGTATTGGGTAACATAACAAACAGTAACCTGATTGCCGTGCAAATTGCAGGAGCTACAGCACCTGTAACGATTGCTATAAAAGACATGAGTGGAAAAGCGATTAGCAATGTAAATGCAGTTAATGGAATACAGTATGTAAATGTTGGAAATGCCGCATCGGGAATGTTGATATTACAAATTAGTGATGGTAAGAATAGTGTAACTAAAAAAGTAATAAAACTGTAGGGCAGTCCGAAAGACGGGAAGTCAGGAAGACCGAAAGCAGGAATTCAAAACCAAATTAAAACAAAACAAAATGAAAAAGATGATCAACAAAATCAATCGCAATCAGTTAATAAAAATCATATACTTGTTCATGGTCATATTAGCCATCACAGTCATTAAAATTTATGCACAACCATCGTCACCCGGTGGGGAAGTTGATGCACCCATTGATGGTGGTTTAAGTTTATTAATTGCAGGTGGAGTTGGCTATGGAGTAAAGAAAATTAGAGAGAAGAGAAGGGCAAGTGATAAGTTGTAAGTATTAAGTTATAAGTAATGATAAAACCTCCGAAATTTAAAAAATCTCGGAGGTTTTTATTGAAGAAACTTCATCATAGAAATTACTCAACTTTCAATCCCCAATCTCTTCCTTTTAAAATGGCAGGAACACCATCGGTTATCCACTTGGCTGGTTTATCGCCTTTTAATAGCCAATCGAAATATTGTTGTTCACGAATCGAAATATCTTTTCTGTTTCTTCTTTCAACCAGATTATGTGCTTCGCCGTTATAATCTAATAACCAAACAGGTTTATTCAATCGGCGCATGTCTGTAAAGAATTCAATTCCCTGATACCAAGGCACTGCGCCATCTGCATCATTACTCATAATTACCAAAGGTGTTTTTACTTTTGGTAAATGAAATAAAGGTGAGTTTTCGATATACAGATCTTTTT
>CAILAF010000526.1 GCA_903832075.1 uncultured Chitinophagaceae bacterium | reverse complement strand
ACAATTTCAAAAGCTCAGAGATTTATTTGTGAGCTTAGGTGCAGCAGTGGTAATTTTTGGCGCATGGGCAAAAATTTTGCACTTATCCTTTGCCGATACAATGCTCACTATTGGATTACTAACGGAAGCAGCAATTTTTATATTATATGCATTAATACCAGATTCAAATGCCGGGCATGGAGAAGCACCAGTGCCTGTAGAAAAATCAAAAATACCTGAGATTGATTGGGATAGTTTTAAAATGGACTTATCTAAAATGAGCGGCAACTTTCAAAAGTTAGGTAATTCCGTTAATCAAATGCAAGAGTTTGGAGATGTTGTAAAATCTACCAACGATTTTGGTAATAAAGCAAGGGAAGCTGCCAATGCTTTAGGTACAGTAACAGGTGCTGTTGCTGCTACTACTCAATCTTTATCTCATTTTCATGCTGCATCCGAACAAACAAAACAATTTCATTCTCAAGTTCAGGTGCTTACAAAAAATTTATCTTCTTTAAATACTATTTACGAGTTGGAATTACAAGAAAGCAATAATCATTTAAAAGCGCTGAATCAGTTTTATGGTAAATTGGCACAAGCTTCTTCCGCAATGAACAGTAGTGCAGATGATGCCATCAAAGCAAAAGAACAAATTACCATATTAGCAAATAATTTGGGTAAGTTGAATCAGTTGTATGGCAATATGCTAACTGCTATGCAAGTAAGAGGTTAACCAAATTATTTTAGTAAAGCCATTTGTAAACTGTATTTATAAAATTGTTTTTTAAATATGTCACTACCTAAAGAGCCACGGCAGAAAATGATCAATATGATGTATTTGGTGTTAACAGCATTGTTGGCATTGAATGTATCTGCTGAGATTTTAAATGCCTTTAAAACGGTGAACAATAGTTTGATAAAAACAAATGATGTTTTTGAATCAAAAGATAAAATGTCTCATCAAACTTTCGAAGATTTTATAAAGAATCCTCAAACAGCTCAGAAGGCATTACTTTGGAAACCAAAGGCTGATTCTGCAGATGTTATTTCAAATGATATGTATGATTATCTTGAAAAATTAAAATTAAAAATAGAACAAGCTGCTGGCTTAAAGAAAAATGAGAAAGGAGAGGAAGAATTTAATTATGGTGATTTGGAAGCGGGAACTCGTATAATGATTAAAGAAAAAAGTGGTGATGAGTTATTGAATAAGCTGATCAAATTTCGCACAGATATGCTTACTATTATTCCAGAGAGAAAAGATGAATTTGATAAAGAAATTCCTTTAGATTTATCAATACCTAAATCAGAATCCGGAGAAAAACGAGATTGGTCGACCGCTTATTTTCACATGACACCAGCTATTGCAGCTGTAACTATTTTAAGTAAATTTCAAAATGATGTTAAAACATCCGAAGCATTAATATCTGACTATTGTTTAAGCCAAATAAGCAGTGTGAAGGTTATAACAGATCAATTTGTAACACTTGCCCAGGCGAATAAAAGTTATGTAATGGTAGGTGATAACCTTGAAATAAGGGCTGGCGTTGGTGCTTTTAGTTCACAAGCAAAGCCTCAAATTTCTTTCGGGGGAGCTGGTGGAACTCAAAAAACTAATCCAGATGGTACAACAACTTATAGTATTAATGTAAATGGAACTCCTGGAGATAAAATTGTTAATGTTAATTTTAGATATGTTGATCCAAATACCGCTAAGGAGCTTACAAAAACAGAAATCGTTAAATACACGGTTGGTATTCCAAGCAATGCTGTATATTATTTAAAGAAAATGAATGTAATGTACGTAGGTGTAGATAATCCTATTTCAATAGTAGGTAGTAGTGGAAGTGAAAAAGTGAAAGCAGAATTCCCAACTGGTTTAGTTAATAGACTGACACCAACTGGAACTGACTGGGTTATTAAGCCAAATCAATCTGGAGAACAAACATTAACTGTTATCGATGGAGGTAAGCGCATTCCTTTTAAAATAAGATGTAGAATGTTGCCTGACCCGAAACCAATGGTAGGTAGTTATACAGGAAATGTTGCTGTACCAACTAATGTATTCAAGGCTCAGAAATACCTAACCGCTGCTTTAGGCCCAGAAGAAAATTTTGATGCAAGATTTAGAGTACAAAGTTATGAAGTAGCAGTTTGGGGGCCTAATGTCTCAGCAAAGTATGGTGTTAATTTAGGAAGTCCTTGGACTGGAGATGCTGCCGCTGCTATTAATGCGGCTCAGCCAGGTTCACATGTAGTTTTCACAAATATTGTTGCAACAGGAGTTGATGATGGAAGTACTAGACAATTGGGAAGCGTTTCTTTTTTACTAAAATAGATTAAGCACAAATTCTGATGTTGTCTTTTGTATTTGACTATAAAAATTAAAAGCGAACAAATGAAAAAAATATTCATTCTCTTTGTGTGTATGCTAAGCGTTATTCAAATTGTTAATGCGCAGAATGCTGGTAAAAATGGTAAGGGAGGCAAAGGGGCTAGGGGCGGCGGCAAAGGTGCTAATACAACGGCTCCAGCCAAAACTAATACAGATAGCCTTCTTAACGCAAAAAAGTTAGCTGAGGGTAAAAGGATATCAGATAGTATTACTAATACAAAAAAAGATTCGTTAATTAATGCTCAAACAAGGGCAAAAAAATGGGAGGATTCATCTTTGATAAAATTTGATATTGTTCAACCTAGTATGCGGAGTGAAAATTCTGTTGATGTAAGTATAAGCAGAGAAAAAATTCCATTTTCATACAATTATATCAGAGAGGACGATGCAATTTTCAGAGAAAAAATTTGGCGTATTATAGATACTCACGAGAAAATTAATATGCCCTTTAATTATAGTACTGAAGAAGATAATGGGAAACAAACTTTCCTTGATATCATATTAAATGCAGTTAATCCAAAATACCCAAGAAAGCCAGGCCAACAACCAATCATGGCCTTTAGTGATGATAGATTTTCTATCCCTAAATCTTTTTCTGAAATTTCACTTAGTATGGTTGGTGCACCAACTGTTGCTGATGTTCCAGATCTTGTTAAAGACCCCAATCGTGAGCAAAACCCCCCGGCAATGAAAAAGGATACTCTTTCTAATCCTTTAAATTATTCTGATTTTACAAAATTTGAAATTGAAGAAGAAGTTGTTTTTGATAAAAAAACTTCCAGATTATATACTCGAATTTTAGGTATCGCCCCATTA
The DNA here is from genome assembly GCA_903832075.1 of uncultured Chitinophagaceae bacterium. Lineage (GTDB taxonomy): Bacteria > Bacteroidota > Bacteroidia > Chitinophagales > Chitinophagaceae > CAILAF01. Next base: position 1,825 of record CAILAF010000526.1, on the reverse strand, counting down.
AAAAATAAAGCTATCGCTGTTGGTAGAGATACATTATATGACACTGATCCAATGTTTTGGATATATTATCCTGATATTCGAACTATTTTAGTTAATTATAAAGCGTATAATCCTAAAAATTCTGCTGCAAGAAGAACATGGGAACAAGTATTTGAAGATAGATATTTCAGTAGTTATACTGTAAAAACTACTATGGATAATCCACAAAATAAAAAATTATTAGAGATTGTTAAGAATAATCCTTTATTCATGTTATTAGAGGGGGAAAAGATAAAAGAAAAGATATTTAATTACGAACAAGATTTGTGGGCTTATTAATTGTTGAATAATATTTATATAAACTAAAAGGAGGAAGGCTTAAAAACAAGCTTCCTCCTTTTAGTTTATAAGCGTTCTTTAATAGGTAAGCCATATATTTTTTTTGTTTTGTTGGCAAGTATTTTTTACTTTCGTTATGGTTTTTCATAGGATATTGGATTTTAAAAACGGGGCTGGATTTTTATCCTGGCCCTTTTTATTTTTTATTGAAATGATTCCAAACAATTTGCGCTTTGGCTTTTCCAATTATTTTTTCTAATTCTTCTTTTTTTACAGCACTTATTTTCTTGACAGATTTGAAATTTTGTAAAAGTTGGTTGGCGATTTTTTTACTAATTCCTTCAATCATTTCTAATTCATTTGTAAATGTTCCTTTTGATCTTTGATTGCGATGAAAGCTAATGCCGAAACGATGCACTTCATCTCTTATTTTTCTAATTAATTTTAAGCTATCACTATTCCAGGGAAGTTTAACCGAGGATGAATCTTTTATAAAAAAAATCTCTTCTTCGTTTTTTGCAAGGCCAATTAAAGTCAACTTTCCGGTTAATCCTAATTCTTTAATACTTTCCATTGCAGCACTTAATTGCCCTTTGCCGCCGTCAATGATTACTAATTGCGGCAGACTTTGGTTTTCATCAATCAATCTTTTATATCTTCTATAAACTACTTCTTTCATGGTAGCAAAATCGTTGATACCTTTTATGGTTTTTACATTGAAATGGCGATAGTCTTTTTTGCTGGGAGTACCATTTCTAAAACAAACCATTGCTGATACAGGATAACTTCCTTGAAAATTAGAATTATCGAAACATTCAATATGAGTTGGAATAGCAGTGAGTTGCAAATATTTTTTAATCTCTAGCAAAATTTTTAATAAGTCTGTTTCTGTTTTATTTTCAATATGTAATATTTTTTTTCTTTTAATTTCTTCTTTATAATAATCCACATTTTTTAGTGATAGATCTAATAATTTCTTTTTATCACCAGCTTTGGGGACTGTGATCACAATATTTTTATCTGGATACTCCAGCAAAAAAGGAACAACAATTTCGTTAGCCAAACTATTAAAGGTTTCTCTAAGATTAATGATAGCAAAACTTAATACATCTTCATCTGTTTCTTCAATCTTTGATTCTAATTGTACAGTATGGGTTTGAACAATGGTTCCGTTTTGTACCATTAAATAATTTACATAAGCAATATCATCTTCTTTTAAAATAGAGAATACATCAATATTTATGAAGTGCTTACTTACAACAACGGATTTGGCCTGATAATTTTCTAAATGCTCTAATTTCTTTTTTATATTTTCTGCTTTTTCAAATTCAAGATTTTTGGCGGCATCCTTCATTTCTTTTTTAAAATGCACCATCACACTATTCAAATTTCCTTTCAACATATCTTTTATTTGCAGCAAACCGGTTGCATAATCTTCTGCAGATTGTAATGCTTCACATGGGCCTTTACAATTTCCCAAATGATATTCTAAACAAACTTTAAATTT
>CAILAF010000525.1 GCA_903832075.1 uncultured Chitinophagaceae bacterium | reverse complement strand
GTTAAATGCGGGAAACCTGCACAGTCAGCGGGTCTTATTTCATAGATAGAACATTTATTATCTTTCAAATTTAAAAACTGACAAGGTTGTTTTTTATTCATCCAATCATTATCTTTTTTATCAAACTTCAACCATTTATCTTTAAAAGCTTGTGGTGTCATTTCAAAATGGGCAGCAATTCGTTTAATATCTTTTACAGTAAAAGTCGGCGTCATTGTTTTGCAGCAATTGGCACAACTTAAACAATCTGTTTCTTTCCAAACTGCTGCATCAATTTCTTCAACACGTTTATGTAATCCTTTGGTTGGATTTTTTTCGAGCTTTGTTAAAAATCTTTTGAACGCTTTTTTGTTTTTACGAACCTTTAATTTAAAAGAACGAAGATTAATAGCCTGCATTTTTTATTTTATATTGAAGAAGGATGATTTAATATTGATGTTGAAAGCAGCGAATATAAGTGATAAATCCAAAACGTACATTTGATGAATAGAATTGTTGCAGTACAAGTGTGCGACGCAACAAAAGTTACATTGAAAAACTAAAGCTTGTAAACAAAATTGTAAATCACAAATTCTCAATCGTAAATTGTTATGTGGGATGCTTATAAAAAAGGTTACAAAGCCTATTTGCAATTAGAAAAATCGTTAAGCGATAATTCTGTGCAGGCTTATTTGCGTGATGTCGAAAAACTTACCGAATATTTATTGGCAACCAATGATACCAAAGCACCCGGTGATATTGCATTAAAAGATCTACAACAATTTATAAAATGGATCGGTGAATTAGGAATGACGGCAAGTTCGCAGGCAAGAATTATTTCAGGGATAAGAAGTTTTTATAAATATTGTTTAACCGAACAAATTACAATGCTTGATCCTTCCACATTATTGGATGCACCAAAAACAAAAAGAACATTACCGGATGTTTTAAGTTTTGAAGAAATAGAAAATATTATTTCGCAAATTGATCAAAGCAAACCGGATGGTGGCAGAAACAAAGCAATCTTAGAAACCATGTACAGCTGTGGTTTACGCGTTACTGAAGTTGTTAATTTAAAAATAAGTTGTTTGTATTTAGATGTTGGTTTTATTCGTGTAATTGGAAAAGGCGATAAAGAAAGATTGGTTCCTATTGGTACTGATGCCATAAAATATATTTTATTGTACAAAGAAAACATAAGAGTACATCAATCAATACAAAACGGATTTGAAGACATTTTGTTTTTAAATAATCGCGGAAAAAATTTATCGAGAGTGATGATATTTTATATCATAAAAGCATTGGCAAAAAAAGCAGGCATCACTAAAAATATTTCACCACATACCTTTCGTCATTCATTTGCCACTCATTTGGTTGAAGGTGGCGCCGACTTACGCGCCGTTCAGGAAATGTTAGGACATGAAAGTATTACCACTACTGAAATTTATACGCATCTTGACAGAGATTTTTTACGAAGCACTTTGCAACAATTTCATCCTGCGTTTAAGAAATAAATTATCTTACAGCATCAATGATTCCTGTAAAGCAAATAGAAAAAAATTATACAGATACGGATCTGTTGAAAGAATATCAATCTTTTGGCAAACAGGAAATATTGGCTCAATTATATTTACGTTATACAGATCTTGTTTACGGAACATCAATCAAATATTTAAAAGATCAGGAAACTGCCAAAGATGCCGTGATAGCCATTTACGAAGAATTAGTGAACAAACTACAAACCAACAGTGTCGATAATTTTAAAAGCTGGTTATATGTGGTTACTAAAAACCATTGCTTGATGCAATTAAGAAAAGAAAAAAGAACTTTAACGGTAGATTTATCCGATTCAATTATGCAAACTGAAGACTTTACGCATCTTGATAGTGTTTTAGAAAAAGAGAAAGATTTGCAACGCCTGGAAAAATGTATGGAAACATTGAATGATGAACAGAAAAAAACAGTTGAACTATTTTATTTAGAGAACAGATGTTATAACGAAATAGCAGCGCTAACAAATATTGAATGGAATAAAGTGAGAAGCTTGATACAAAACGGAAGAAGAAATTTAAAAAATTGTATGGAACAATATGAATGAAGAACATTCAAATATGAAATATTCTTTGGCGGATATTGAAAAATATTTGCAAGGCAAAATGAGTGCCGCCGAAATGCATGAATTAGAAAAAGCTGCATTGCAGGATGCTTTTTTAGCCGATGCCATTGAAGGATACAATGAATCTTCACTTCAAACAGCACATAAACATTTAGAAGAAATTCAACAAAAAATTTTAAATAAAAAAGAAGAAACAAAAGTTGTTGCTTTTACTAAAAAACAAATCGGTTGGTGGAGAATAGCTGCTGCAATAATTATTTTGTTTGGAATAGGAACAATTGCCGTGTGGTTGAACAAAAAAACAGATTACAAAAATTCTTTGGTAAAAAATGAAACAACTATTCTTCCAAAAAAAGATGCTGATTCCGTAAAACAAAATATTGAAATAGACACGAATCATCATTTGCCATTAATTGCAGCAACACAATCATTCAGAAAAAATATTAAGAAAGAAAAAAAATTACAGCCAATAATTGTTGATACAATTCATTCAGGCAAAATCGATAATACAGCTTTAGCACTTGCTGATGTAAATTCTTCATTAAAAAAATCGGAACCAATTGAAGTTGATAAAAAAACATTTATTGCAGATAACGTTCACGTAAAAACTGATACAATTTATTATCAACCGAATGCCAATACAAATAATGCATTATTGGGGAAAGTAGCTGGGGTGCAGGTTACAAGCACATCATCGGAATTAAAAATAAGAGGAATGTCAAGTCTTTCTAAAAATATAGTTGGAAAAGTAGTAAACGAAAAAGGAGAGCCAGTCAGTTTTGCAACTATATCAAACGAAAAAAATAAATTAGCTGTTGCAACAGACGCCAATGGAAATTTTGTTTTACCAATTACCGATTCTGTTTCAAATGCAACGATAAGTTCAATTGGTTATTCGTCTATAAACACGCCACTATCTGCAAATAAGTACAACAAAATAACATTGAATCAAAACAATGAATCATTAGATGAAGTAGTTGTAACAGGATTTGGAGTAGTTAGAAAAAAAGAGGTAAGTTCTTATCTCCCATCAATCAATAAAACAGATTCATTAATGCCTGAAGGCGGTTGGGATAATTTTAAAATTTTCATCCTGAAAAAATTAGATAACATAAGCGATTTTCATGGCAATCTGGAATTTGAATTAAACTTAAATAACCGAGGAAATGTAAATGAAATTTCTATTTTAGAATCGCCAGATAAAAATTTAAATACACGAATTGCTGATGCAATTAAACATGGTCCGAAATGGATTGATCAAACTAAAAATAAAAACATCAAGAAAAAAGTGACGCTTACATTTTGATTGCCGTTCTTCTAAAAATGTATTGCATATTCAAAACCTTAGTGTAGGTTTGTTTTCCCTAAACAAGTTACAATATGAAAAAAATTTTATTGCTTGCTGCAATGGCAATTATTTTAAATGCCAATGCGCAAATAAAAATGCCCGCAGCCAGTTCAACACAAACCATTACTCAAGATTTTGGAATGGGCAAAATTGAATTAAGCTATTCTCGTCCGAACATTAAAGGCAGAGCAGTTTTTAAAGAAAACAGCGAATTAGCACCACTTGATAAAGTTTGGCGCACCGGTGCAAATGCAGTTACTAAAATAAAATTTACCGATCCGGTTACAATGGGTGGAAAAGATATTGATACCGGCAGTTATGCAATTTGGACGATTCCAGGTAAAAAAGAATGGACGATTATTATTAATAAAGATGCAAAGAATTGGGGAACCCAATATGCAGAATTGGATGATTTGTTGCGATTCAATGTTCCTGCCGAAACAATGAAAGAAAGTGTTGAAACTTTTACTATGCAGTTTGCAAATATTAAACCTGAAAGTTGTGAATTGCATTTAATGTGGGGAAACGTTGCTGTGAAAATTCCTATCACAACAAATATCAGAGATAGAATTCGCAAACAAGTTGAAACTGCATTAAGCGCTGATAAAGTAACTCCAAATGTTTATCAGGCTGCTGCTAATTTTTATTATGATTTGGATAAAGATTTAAATAAAGCATTAGCCAATGCTACAAAAGCAACTGAAGCAAATCCTAAAGCATATTATTTATTTATTTTAAAAGCTAAGATTGAAAAAGATTTAGGAGATAAAGCCAGTGCAAAAGCTGATGCAGAAAAATGTGCATCATTAGCAAAAGAACAAAAGAATGATGATTATGTTAGGATGGCAAATGATTTGTTGAAGAAATTATAAATACTTACTTAATAAAAATAAAAAAGGAGCTAATGATTAGCTCCTTTTTTATTTAATAGTTATCAAATCAAATTCCTTGCTTTTATTTCTAAATATTTATTCAACGTATTTACTGTTAAATTCTTAGGCGCAGTAAGAATTGCCATAATACCAAAGCGATTTAGTTCTTTTACAATTTGTTTTTTCTCCCAAACAAATTGTTCGGTAATAGTTTTAGTATAAATTTCTTCAGATGTAGATGCAGGCGCAGCAAGCACTTCATCCAATTCGGTATTTTCAAAAAAAACAGTGACTAATAAATGTTGAGAGGCAATCTTTTTTAAATAAGGTAATTGCCTGCGCATACTACCCAAGCTTTCAAAATTGGTGAACAATACAATTAAACTACGTTGTGTAACTTTTGTTTTAAGCAAGCTGTATAATTTTTCATAATCACTTTCCAGGTAGCGTGTCTTTTGATTATATAAAGTTTCTAAAACAGATTGCATTTGTAATGCTTTTTTATCTGCTTTTAAAAAAGATCCAATATTCTCTGCAAAAGTGATGATGCCGGCTTTATCTTGTTTCATCAATGCAACATTACTTAAAACCAATGAAGCATTGATCGAATAATCTAATAAACTTAATTCTTCAAAAGGCATTTTCATTACTCTTCCTTTATCAATCACACAATAAATTTGCTGACTTTTTTCATCACTGTAAGTGTTTACCATTAATTGCCCGCGCCTTGCAGTTGCAAGCCAGTTAAGCGTTCTGTAATCATCGCCCTGCACATATTCCTTAATTTGTTCAAACTCCATACTATGACCAAAGCGGCGAATTTTTTTTACCCCGGTTTCACTTAATCGATTACTAATTGCCATCAATTGATATTTGCGCAATTGCAAATAAGAAGGATAAACTGAAACATTAGTTTCATCGTCTAAAGTAAATCTTCGTTTAAAAAAATTAATGGATGATTGAACAAATACGCGAACATAACCGAATTGATAAACACCCCTTTTTACCGGACGAAGATAATATTGCAAATATTTTTGCTCATTGGGAAATAACCGAATATGAAAAAGAACATCTCTTCTTTGAAATTGATTCGGCACTTCATCAATTACTTCTAATAAAACAGATATTGCATATTTGTTTTCAAAATAAATGTTTATCATGTTTTCGTCACCATTGCTAAAACGCTCTGCCATTAAGCGTTTTGCGAATATTCCATCTTTCTTCTGAAAAAGAAAAATATAATCAATTAAACATAAAATTATAAATGCAATGAAAAATAAATAAGCAAACGCATCAAATTTATTTAAGAAAAAACTTATTAAAAACAAAGCAGTACAAACACTTAACACTGCAAAAAAGCGATTGCTGATGAAAAGTGGCGATATATATGTTTTAATAAATTTCATGTTTGCGTTGATAAAATTTTTAAAAGATTTTTAAAAAAAATTCATCTCGGCACTTCAATTCGTTTTACAATTTCATTGATTACTCCTGCTTCAACACTTCCTTCCATTTCCTTTTCAGGCGTTAAAATTATACGATGACATAAAACAGGATGCAATACCTTTATTACATCATCCGGCGTAACAAAATCTCTTCCGTTAATGGCTGCTATAGCCTTTGCAGACTTAAGCACAGCAACACTTGCACGTGGCGATGCGCCTAAAAACAATGATTTATTATTGCGTGTTGCATGAATTAATTCAGCAATAAATTTTAATACATTTTTTTCAATGAATATTTTAGAAACAATATTTCTGTAATGTGCAACATCATTTGCATTTAAAACCGCCTGAACAGAATTATTGAAATGAGAGAGCACACCTTTATCAGCTAATTGTAAAATTAAAAGTTCTTCATCCAATGAAGGATAACCAACTTCGATTTTAAAAATAAAACGATCTAATTGCGCTTCCGGTAAACGATAAGTCCCTTCTTGCTCAACAGGATTCTGTGTTGCCAATACCATAAATGGTTCGGGCATTTTATAAGTTACACCATCGCTTGTAATTTGTCGTTCTTCCATCACTTCAAATAATGCAGCTTGAGTTTTTGCAGGTGAACGATTGATTTCATCAATTAAAACAATATTGCTGAAGATTGGACCTTTCTTATAATTAAAATTTCCATGTTGCGGATTAAACACATTCGTTCCCAAAATATCACTCGGCATTAAATCGGGCGTGAATTGAATACGACTAAAATCAACATCAATGCAACGCGCCACTAATTTTGCAGCCAATGTTTTTGCAACACCAGGAACACCTTCAATCAACACATGCCCCTCGGCCAAAATGGCTGCCAGCAAGAGTTCTACCATTTGTTCTTGTCCAACCAACACTTTAGCAATTTCATTTTTCATATTGGTAACTGCTTCCTGCAATTGCGAAACGTCAATCTTATTTTCCATAATTTATTGTTTAGAATGATAGTTAATTAAAATTATTTTGATTGTTTATAAAAATCATCAATGGTGTTATTAATATGCATCAACAAAGAATCGCTTACTTGATTATTTTGAATAAAAAAATAATAATCAACTATTTTTCGAATTTCATTTTTATCAACACTACTTTTCTTTGACAACTGCTCAGCAAAATCATCTTCTAATTGTTGGGTAATAATATTAAATCTTTGTCGCACAAATTCCATCCAATGTTTTATTTTTTTATTGGCAATAACGTTATTATCCTTTTGATTAAAATAAACATTCGAAACTGTTTTAACAAAATCCAAAGTGGTATTTTTTAACGGAACAATTACGGGAATGATTCTTTGTTTTCTTTTCATTTCAAAAAAAACAAACAATAACAAAGCAATAATTGAAAGCCATAAAACCCAGCGCAGATAAGTATTTGAAAGAAAAAAGCGAAGTGGTGTACTGGCACCTTCTCTACCTAATTTATAATATTCATCCCACATCACATCGTTTAAATCTGACGGTAAATAGCTCAATGCTTTTTGAGTGTATTCAACATTATCCTTATGCAGCATAAAATAATTAGAAAAGCAAAACGGATCAACATGAATAAAAAAAGCGCCGTCTCCAATATTTATTTTTATAAAATTTGGTTCATGATTTGCATTTTCTCCTAGAACAATTACAGAATCTGATTTATTGAATTCCAAATAATTTCTGTTGAAATAAGATTTTGAATTGGCATATCCATTTTTGTTCTTTAAAAAAGGGTTTACAAAATTGTAAATAGAATCGTTGAAATTTAAAAAATAAGATGTTTTAATTTTCAATCCTAAAGTATCTAATAATTTTTTTGACAAAAACGGTGCAGCCATAAAAATATAATTACCATTATTTACATAATTCAATGACTCATTAACTTCAAGCTCTGTGGGCATTATATTTAGTGAAACCAAAACAATGGCAGAATTAATAAAATGATTTCCGTGTAATTTATTATACAACGGCTCTCTGTAGGAACTGATAGCTGCTGATGGAAAAATATTCTTTAGTTCATGATATAAAATATAAGAACCGTAAGGATTTTTTTTTGTTTGACTAAACGAAACAGACCAATCGGTTGGCGATGGCTGATTGATTTCTGCGATAGTATAAAAGATGAGCAGAATAATACCCGCTATGATAAATATTTTATAACTCCTCACCTGTTATTGCTTTTTGAAATTGTTTGAATGATTGATAGACTTTATTAAATTCTTCTTCGCCTAATTTTTTATTGCCATACCATACATAATCGAAAACATTTGTCAGCAATACAAATCCGGATTGCTGCGGATGCGATCTCATTTCTTTTATGTAATCAGCATTGGTTTTATTTATTTTCCAGTCAATAATATTTTTGTCGGTTAAAAATTTAAGACTTTGCAAATACAATAAACGAATAGCCAACATATAATTAGCTTTAGCGATTGAATTTTCAATTGATTCATTAAAATTAATTACATTGATATCATCAGCACTAACAGAATAATTTAGTGAAAATTCATTTCGTCCAAAAATGCTTGCTGCATTCATCCCTGTAACTTTAACAATAAAAAAAACAATAGCCGAAATCGCAACAACAATCATGATAATGTTTAAAGTATATCTACCAGTTTTGGTTTTTCTGATCTCATCAATATT
>CAILAF010000524.1 GCA_903832075.1 uncultured Chitinophagaceae bacterium | reverse complement strand
GTATCCCTCCTGTGAAGTACACTTTATTTTTTCCAATTATGAGGTAATAGATCGATTAATTCGTTTGTTTTAGCTTCATTTATTTTAGGAAGTATATCTTTTAACCACTCACTTGGATTTATATCATTCAATTTGCAATTTGCAAGCAAAGTATATATAATAGCGGTATTTTGGGCAGCATCATGTGAGCCAATAAAAAGATAATTTTTCTTTCCTATTGCAATTGGTCTAATTTTGTTTTCAATTAAATTATTGTCAATTTCATATCTTCCATCTAATAAATAATCATTTAATTTTAACCATAAATTTAGTGTGTAATCAATAGCTTTTCCTATTGAACTTTTAGGTAAAACATACTTTCTATTGGTATCTAACCATATTTTAAACTTTTCTAAAATTGGTTTGGCTTTTTCTAATCGCAGTTCTTTTCTTTGTTCAAAAGTTAAGTTCTCTTCTTTTGCCTGCCGTTCTATCTTGTATAATTCTTGGATCAATATTAGAGCTTGTTCCGATCTTTTTTTATCATTATCTAACGATTGCTCAAATTTTCTTCGAGCATGAGCCATACATGCTAAATGGACAATATAATCTTTGTTGCCAAGTTCCACATAGCCACTATATCCATCAGTTTGTAATGCTCCTTTATATTTTTCAAAAAAATCAAGTGGGACTGACTTGCTTCGAGTTTTATCATATTTAAATAGTGCCATTTTATTTACCGGGTCGTGTATTGCCCATAAATAGCCTTGATGGGTTTTCCCTTTCTTATCTTTATCTAAAATCTTTATTGGTGTTTCATCAACTTGTAAGTAGTTGTTTTTCAATAGTATTTTTTTGTATTCATCATAAAGTTTTGATAATAATGTTGAGCTAACTTGACCTATCCAACCGCCTACTGTTGAATCATTTAAATTAACACCTAATCTATTAAATATTCCTAATTGTCGATAAATAGGTAAATGATCAACATATTTTGAAACAATAATATAGGCTAATAATGAACCGCCTGCAATCATTTTTGGTAATACTTGATTTGGCATAGACGCGATTATTACACCTTCTTCTTGAGGTAAAGCGTATTTATTGCGAACAATCCGTTTTACAAATATTTCAGCTTCTTTATATTCTAACGATTCTGTTATTTCAGCTCCAATTTTCTTCGATCCTTCTGGTATTTCATTAGGCTCAATCACTATTTCTTCTCTGCGTAAATGGGCAGGTAATAGTTCGCGACCATGTGCTTTATTCGGTTTAGTGCTTGGTTGCTCTCTTATATAACTTACAGGGATACCTGTTGGTATATCTATATTTGATTCTGTCGTTTTTTCTTCTTCAGCGAATTCTAAAGGTAATTCAGGTTGTTTTTTATTTTCTTCAGATATAAATCCCTCTTTTTTGCTTCCAAAGATTATTCGTTTTAACTGAGCTAGCTCAGCTTTAAGATCTTCTATTTGTTGTAACAACTCATTAAATGATGCACGGTCGATTGTTACGGTGTTTTCCGTTTCAGAGATGATTTTTATATAAAATGGCTTATTTGCTTTTCCCATAAGGCAAATATATCATTCCTTCCTAAATTTCAAAACTTAGCAACCATCTATTTATTAACAATTGAATGTTAATAGAAGATCGGTGAAATCTAAACGTCTATTAAATTCAACATAGAAAGAAAATTATTTTTTCTTCTCCTAAAATCATTTCTAGGACGGTTAGATTTTTAAAAATAAAATTATAATTAATCGATAGAAAGGGAAAAGCGACTTTGATGACTAATTTCTTTGTATCTAACGCCCTCAAAGGCCATGACCAAATCTGTCCATTTAAG
>CAILAF010000523.1 GCA_903832075.1 uncultured Chitinophagaceae bacterium | reverse complement strand
TTGTTTAATGGTTTCATATTTGTTAAAAAAATCATTGATATTTGTTAAAAAAAGAATAAGAAATTACATTAAATACAGTGAAAATAATTAGTCATAGAGGATATTGGAAATCAATCGAAGAAAAAAACAGACCTAATGCTTTTAAACATTCGTTTGAATTGGGCTTTGGCACAGAGACAGACTTGCGTGATTATTTAGGAGAGATTGTGATATCACATGATATTCCAGAAAATGATGCAATATCATTGAATGAACTATTTACTATTTTTAGTAAGTTTAGTAAAAAACTTCCGTTAGCATTAAACGTGAAGGCAGATGGGTTACAGCAAAAATTGAAACTAGCTTTGAAAGATTTTAAAATAGAAAATTATTTTGTTTTTGATATGTCTATACCTGACACGCTTGGATATATAAAAGAAGGCATAAATTTCTTCAGCAGACAAAGTGAATATGAGCCCAATCCTATTTTTTATCAGGATTGTAAAGGGATTTGGTTAGATGGTTTTACTAGTGATTGGTATGATACTCGAATAATAAAAGATCATTTAAAAAATAAAAAACAAGTGGCTATTGTGTCACCTGATCTCCATAAAAGGGATTTAATGCCTTTGTGGGAAAAACTGAAAAAAGATAAGATCTATCAAATGGAAGGAGTGATTTTATGTACAGATATTCCAGAAGATGCAGTAAACTTTTTTAAATAAACCATATGAAAATAAAAGCAATCATATTTGATATGGATGGGGTTTTAATAGAAGCCAAGGACTGGCATTACGTGTCTTTAAATAAAGCTTTGGGACTATTTGGTTGTGAGATAAGCAGATATGATCACTTAGTAACATTTGACGGATTGCCCACTAAGAAAAAATTAGAGATGCTGAGTTTGGAAGGAGGTTTTCCGAGAGGATTGCATGGTTTTGTTAACGAATTGAAGCAACAATATACCATGGATATTGTGCATGCAAAATGCAAACCTGTTTTTCAGCACCAGTATGCATTATCTAAGTTAAAAAATTCGGGTTATCATTTAGCTGTTTGTTCCAATTCGATTCGTAATACTGTAGAAGTAATGATGGAGAAAGCTGGCTTGTCTCCATACTTAGATTTTATTATATCTAATCAGGATGTAAAACGTGGTAAACCTGATCCTGAGATGTACAATACTGCTATCAACAAATTAGGCTTAGACGCTAAAGAATGTATGATAATAGAAGATAATGAGAATGGTATAAAAGCCGCATTGGCATCGGGTGGTCATTTGCTGAAAGTGGAGAATCCAGATGATGTGCATTATTACAATATAGTAAACAGGATAAAGGAGGTGGAAAATGCTTAAAATAATCATACCACTTGCCGGTTCTTCAGAATTATTCATCAATGCAGGTTATCACTATCCAAAGCCTTTGATAGAACTCAATGGAAAAACAATGATAGAATGGGTGATAGAAAATCCATCTAAGTTAAAAAGAGAACATCAATTCATATTTATACTTAAAGAAGAAGATATTGTAAAATATCACATTGATAATACATTAAAATTGTTGAGCCCCGGATGTGATATAGTAAAGTTGAAGAGATCAACAAAGGGTGGTTTATGCAGTGTGTTAATGGCAATTGATAAGATTGATAAAGAAGATAGCTTGCTTATATTAAACGGAGACCAGATCATTGATATTGATTTTAATGAAGTGGACGAGTATTGGCAAAAAGAAAAAGTTGGGGCAGGCATTGTAACCTTCACTTCAGTACACCCCAGATGGTCTTATGCAAGAATAGAAAATGAAGAAGTAGTACAAACAGCTGAAAAGAACCCTATCAGCAATCAATCCATTGCAGGGTATTATTATTTTGATAAAGCGGAAATTTTTTTTGAATCGGCTTATGAGAGTATTAAGAATGAAGTTCAGTATGAAGGCAATTATTATATCTCCCCTGTAATTAATCAGTATGTACTCCATAACAGAAAAGTAAAAAACTACGCTATTAACAAAGATGCCTACCACTCTTTTTATTCTCCGCAAATGCTGGTGGAATATGAACGAAACAATAAAGCTGAATAAGTAAAGTGATAGAGAAATACAGATTAGAAGAAATGGTAAAGGGTTGGTTCATTGGCAATTTTGAGCCAACACTCTATCAAACTAATGATGTAGAAGTGGGGATCAAACAATACAAAGCAGGCGATCATGAAGTCTCCCACCACCATAAAATCGCTACTGAGTTTACTGTAGTGTTAAATGGAGAGGTAGAAATGAGTGGTAAAAGATACAAAAGGGGAGATATTGTTAAGATCAACCCGGGAATATCAACCGATTTTAAGGCAATAACTGATGTAACTACAGTTGTTGTAAAGATACCGGGAGCAAGTAATGATAAATATGTTGATTGAGAAAAAAATAAAAGAAACATATAAAATCAAAATAACAAAACGTAGAAAGAAATCAAAATGATCAACATAGTAATTCCGATGGCTGGCGAAGGAAGCCGTTTTGTAAAGGCAGGCTATCAAAAACCAAAACCATTTATAGATGTTGCAGGAAAACCAATGATAGAAAGAGTGATTGAAAATCTAGAATGCAGAGATGCGAGATATATTTTGATTGGAAGAAAAGCACATTTAGAAAGAGAGAAAGAATTAGTGAAGGAAATAGAGAAGAAATATCATGCTGTATTTATTGGACTTGATAAATTAACAGAAGGTACAGCCTGCACTGTATTGTATGCAAGACAATTTATTAATAATGAAGAACCATTATTAATAGCCAACTCTGATCAGATAGTTGATATTAACATTCAGAAATTTGTTGATGATTGTGAAAATAGAAAGTTGGACGGTTCTATACTTGCATTCACAGATCATGAATTAAATCCTAAATGGTCGTTTGCTAAAATTGATGAAAATAGTTTGGTAACAGAAGTGCAAGAAAAAAAAGCAATTTCACAATATGCAACAGTTGGTATTTACTTATTCAACAAAGGAAAAGAGTTTGTGAATGCAGCCATAGACATGATCATTAATAACGACAGAGTGAATAATGAATTTTATACTTGTCCTGTCTATAACTATTCAATTAAAAACAAAGCATCTATAGGCATCTACAATATAGAGTTCGAACAAATGCATGGTTTAGGAACGCCTGAAGACTTAGAGAAATGTGTTTCTCACATGATATAGCATGATTCTTTTAGTATAATTATCAAAAGTGTTAATATTTCTTTATGAAAATAAAAATTCTAAAAATTCTAAAACTATTGTTTAAGCTAATTATTAAAGATAGTAAGACGGTAAATGATTTATTTGAAGATTCAATTGCATTCTTTGAAAATAACATTGGGTTAGAATTTTCTGAATATATAATGTTAAAAAAATTTACAAAAAACTATAATTCTGAAAAGAGTGTGTTGATAGATATAGGCGCAAACGAAGGACAATTCATGGGAGCATATTTAAAATTTGTCCCTAATCAGAAAATTATTGCTTTTGAGCCTATACAAACTTTAGCATTAAAATTATCAAAAAAATATAATTATTTGAGTGATCAAATAGTAATTAGAAATCAGGGTGTTGGCGATGATAATACAACGTTGTTTATAAATAAGTATAAATATAGTGGGTTGTCTTCTTTTTTGCCGCTTTCTCAAATTGGAGTTGAAGATTATAAGGGGAAAAAAATGGAGGTGGAAATTGAAGATAGAATATCTGTTGAAGTTGTAAAACTAGATTTTCTTTTTTCAAAAATAGAAAACGTGAAATATATTCTTAAAATTGACACACAGGGCTTTGAATTGAATGTATTAAAAGGGGCACAGCAGCTTTTTAATGAAACAAAAATTGAAGCTGTAATTATTGAATTAATGTTTATTAAAAAGTATGAGGATTCGCAAAAGTATTATCAAGTGATGGACTTTTTAGAAAATAACGGGATGAAATTATTTGATTTAAGGGGTCATTTTTATAATGAGCATGAAGAATTAACAGAAGGGAATGCAATATATGTCAGAAAGTAATGGCCTTTTTTCTGATAATTTGAAAATACTTAAGTATAACAAATCGTGGAAATAGGTATAGTTATTCAAGGTTCAACAAATTTTTGTAAAGAAATTATTTCAGCATATAGAAGCTACCCATACATTATATGGAGTACATGGGATGACGAACCTTCAGAGAATATCAATGCTATAAAAGAATCTGGTATTCCTTTACTAATTAATACTAAGCCAGGAGAAGATTGTGGGTATTGGAATATTC
>CAILAF010000522.1 GCA_903832075.1 uncultured Chitinophagaceae bacterium | reverse complement strand
GCAATTTCACTTTTTATAAATTCAAATTTTAAAGGGTCTCAATCTCTTGTTAAAGCAAGTGAAATAACTACAAAAGATGGATCTAAAACAAGCATTGTTTTGCCAGATGGTACTAAAGTTTGGGTAAATGCAGGGAGTAAATTAACCTATGATAATAATTATGGGAATAAATTAAGAGAAGTTTCATTGTTTGGAGAAGCTTTTTTTGATGTTGTAAAAAATTCTGAAAAACCTTTTGTTATTCATACACTTAAAATGGATATAAAGGTTTTGGGAACCGCTTTTAATGTAAGATGTTATCCAAATGAGAAAAAAACAGAAACGAGTTTAATAAGAGGTAGAATAGAAGTAACATTGAAAGACAGACCAAATGAAAAAATTTATTTAAGCCCCAATGAAAAGTTGACATTGATGGATGATGCTCTTGTTTCTTCTGATAATTCAACAAAAACAAATAATAACAAAAAGGACGATCGTTTTGCTCAACTGTTACAACCTATTGTTGCTATAGGTCATGTAACAACCATGCCAGTAAATAATACAATCATTGAAACATCTTGGGTGGAAAATAAATTGGAATTTAGAAGTGAAACATTTGAAGAAGTTGCTTCTAAAATGGAAAGATGGTATGCTGTAAATATTTTTATTGAAGGTGATGCTTTGAAACATGAACATTTAACAGGTTCTTTTGAAACAGAAACTGTTGAGCAGGCTTTAACTGCATTGCAATACACAACTAAATTTAAATTCAACATAAACAAAAACAATATTACAATCACCAAATAAATACACATGAATAAAAAAGCTCCTCCTATTAATGGATAAAAAACGGGAAATGCGCTAACATTTCCCGCTAAGGATTAATTGAAAAACTTGTAACAACTCCGACCCCGGAATTCAAGCTTTTCTTATTTACCTAACCTTAATTGTCAATAAAAGTATGAAAAAAACTAAATCTAAGAGTGCATTTAAAAAATTGAACATTCTTAAAGTACTGCTTGTTATGAAATTAACGATTGCCATACTGATAATCTCATTAGTGCAAGTTTCTGCAAAAGGATTCTCACAATCAAAAGTTACTCTTAAACTAACTTCTGTCGAGTTAAAAAGCGTTTTAATTCAAATTGAAAAGAAAAGTAATTGTCGGTTTTTATATAACGACGATGCAATCTCATTAACCAATCCTAAAGTTGATGTTAATGTTCAAAATATGCTTGTAACTGAAGTGCTGAATTCAATTTTTGCAGGTACAAACCTTACTTACAAAGTATTAGAAAATAACCTAATCGTATTATCTGCAAAAGACAATATCATTCAGGATATCAAAATAACGGGCAAGGTTACGGGTTCTAACGGAGAACCAGTACCTTCCGCTACTGTAAGAGTAAAAGGAACAACAGTAGTTACATCAGCAGATATTAACGGTAATTTCTCTATCATAGCTCCTGATAATGCAACATTGATATTTTCTTCAATAGGATATAATGAAATTGAGGTTGCAATTGCTGGTAGAAAAATAATAAATGTTTCTTTAAAAGAATCTGAGAAAGTGTTAGATCAAGTTGTGGTTATAGGATATGGTAGTCAAAGAAAAATTGATGTTACAGGTTCTGTGGCTCAAATAAAAGGAGATGAAATTGCCAAGCAATCTTCCTTTAATCCTTTGAGTGCTTTACAAGGTAAAGTAGCAGGTTTGCAAGTAACGAACAACGGTGCACCCGGTGCTCCACCAAGTTTAGTTATTCGCGGTGCTGGTTCTGTGTATGGCAGCACTAGCCCATTGTATGTGGTAGATGGTGTTTGGTATAGTGATATTAGTTTCCTTAATTCTAATGATATTGAAAGTATGTCTTTATTGAAAGATGCATCTTCAGAATCTATTTATGGAATTCAAGCAGCTAATGGCGTTGTTTTAATAACCACTAAAAAAGGGAAGAAAAATGAAAAACCAACTATAAGTTATAATGCTTTTGTGGGTAATCAAGTAGTGACCAATCAAGTTGATATGGCAATTGGTTCGCAATATGAAACAATGATAAACGAATTGAATGTATTGAATGGTTCGGCGCCTACCTATGCAAGTCCTTCATCTTCAGGAAATACAGATTGGTATCACCAGATATTAAGAAATGCACTTGTAAATAGCCATCAAATTTCTGTTTTAGGAGGAGGCGAAAAATCAACTTATAACCTTTCAGCAGGATATTACCACCAAGATGGTCTTGTAAAAACAAATGCATTTGATAGATATACACTTCATCTTAAAAATGATTATCAATTAGCTAAATTTTTGAAAGTTGGTGTAAATGTAGCTGGTATAATTAGTAAATCTCAGGATATTGATGGTTCGATTTTCCACCAATTATATGCTGCTGCACCTAATGTTCCGGTATATTATGCAGATAAATCATATGGTGACCCTAATGATTTTCAAGTAGGTACTTCTAATCAATTTAATCCTCAGGTTACAGTTGATTTTTTTCATCATCAAACTACTACGTATAAAGTTACCGGAAGTGCTTTTGCAGATTTAAACCTTTCTAAACATTTTACTTTTCATTCAAGTATAGGCGGTGATTTTGAGCAAGCAGAAATAAATCAATATAGCCCTATTTATAAGGCAACTTTATCTCAAAGAGCAACTGTAAGTACTTTATATGTAGAAAGAGATGAAACTCGAAATTGGATTATTGATAATAATCTTACATACGATAATAGGTTTGGAGATCATTCGCTTAAAATTTTAGTTGGTCAGGAAGCTCAGCAAAATAAATTTTATTCACTATCAGCTTCAGTTAATGGAGTGCCTTCTGGTAATGGTAATCAATATCTTTCTTTAGGAACTCCAGGCACCTCGAATATTGGGGATGCTGGTTCATTGTATACTGTTAGTTCTTATTTTGGAAGATTAAATTATTCTTATAAAGATAAATATTCTTTAACCGCAACATTAAGAGGCGACGGATCATCAAAATTTTCTGGTAATAATCAATGGGGTTATTTCCCTTCTGTAGGATTAGGTTGGATAATTACCAAAGAAAAATTTATGCAAAATCAAAAGTTATTTGATAACATAAAGTTGAGAGGAAGTTGGGGTAAAGTGGGTAATGTATCTGTTCCTGCAAACTTATCAATTTTAACAGTAACACAAAATCCGGGGTTAATATATGTTGGTGGCAATGGAACTACTGCTACTGGAGCAAGTATTCAAACGGTTGTCCCGCCCACAACTTACTGGGAAAAAGGTGTTGGGACTGATATAGGTTTGGAAGTCGCATTAATTCATCATAAATTAAATGCTGAAGTTGATTGGTATAACAAAAAAACTGAAAATGCGATCTTTGCAATCCCAATTTTAGCTTCACTTGGTACTACAGGGGGTACAATTATTGGTAACCAAGCTACTTTCCAAAATCAGGGTTTTGAATTTTTAATTTCATGGAAAGATAATATTAAAAAAGACTGGAGTTATTCAATTAGCGCCAATGCCGGGTTTAATGATAACAAAGTATTATCTGTATCAACCGGTGCAAACCCAATTTATGAGCAAGTAGGGACTACCGGTGGTTCGAACTGGAATACAAGAACAGTGGTAGGAAGCCCAATTGGAGAATTTTATGGCCTTCAAGTGGTTGGAATTTTCCAATCTGCAGCTGATATAGCTAATTATAAAAATGCAAGTGGCGCTCCAATTCAACCTAATGCAAAACCAGGCGACTTTAAATACAAGGATGTAAATGGTGATGGAGTTGTTGATGGAAAGGATATGGTTCAATTAGGAAATCCAAATCCTAAAATGGTATATGGTATTAACACAAATCTTGCCTACAAAGCTTTTGATTTGACAATCGATTTTCAAGGGGTAGCAGGTGTGCAAGTATATAATGCAAATCTTGGTTTGAGATATGGTACAGAAAACTTTACGCAAGATTTTTATAATAATCGTTGGCACGGTCAAGGCACAAGCAATGTATATCCTTCAGCAAATATTGGTGGTGGCCAAAATTATCTTTCTAATTCATTTTATGTAGAAGACGGAAGTTATTTTAGAATTAGAAATGTACAATTAGGTTATACTATTCCTTTGAGTAAGCTGAAAAATTCTGGTATCACTAAACTAAGGGTTTATGCAAATGCTCAGAATGCTTTCAACTTTTTCAAGTATAGGGGTTTTACACCTGAAATATCAGCAGGCAGTCCGACAGCTGCAAATATTGACCAAGGGGTTTATCCATTGTATGCAACCTACAATTTTGGTGTAAATCTTAGTTTTTAATTATTAAAAAATCTTATTATGAAAATAAAAAATAATTTGCTACACTTCAATAAGGTTGGTTTTAATCTTATTATAATAATGGCTGTGCTATTAATGGGAGTGGGATGTAGTAAAAGCTTCTTGAACGTACCACCGCAAGGCCAACAGCCATCTCAACAATTTTGGCAATCTCAATCAGATGCAACAGCAGCTGTTAATGCAATTTACGCCAGTTTACGTAGTTGGAATGAAACAGCATTTGCTGCTATTGCTGTAGAAAGTATGGCATCTGATGATGCTGCAAAGGGTAGCACGTCAAGCGATGCAACTTTTATGAACAATTTTGATCAGTTTACTATTACTTCATCCGATGAAGGAGGACAACTTGGTGGGTTTTGGTCTGGTCAGTATCAAGAAATTAATTTATGCAATCAGGTTATTGATAATATACCCGGCATTAATATGGATGCAACTTTAAAAGCACGTTATTTATTAGAAGCTAAATTTGTGCGTGCCTATTCTTATTTCAGATTGGTGCGTGCTTTTGGCGATGTGCCACTTCGCTTACATATACCTGCCGATGCCAGTCAATATAACATTCCGCGTACACCTAAAGCTCAAGTATATGCGGCTATTGAACAAGATTTGACTGATGCAGCAGGGGGTCTTCCTTCAATATATAACGGAGCTGACGTGGGCAGAGCAACAAAAGGAGCTGCATTGGCTTTGCATGCTATGGTGGCTTTGTATCAGCAAAAATGGAGCGATGTCGTAAATTATACTAATACAATTATGCTATCGAATACGTATTCTCTTTTCCCTAATTATGAACAAATGTATAGGGTTGCCAACAACAATTGTTCAGAATCTATTTTCGAAATTCAATGTGCAGTAACTCCAAATAATCCAGCTGCAGAAACGTCTCAATATTCTCAAGTGCAAATGCCAAGAGGTGTTAATTGGGGTGGATGGGGCTTCAATGTGCCTACTCAGGATTTAGTTAATGAGTTTGAAACTGGAGATGCTCGTTTAAATGCAACTGTTATTTTTCAGGGTGTTGCTACGTTGGAAGGAGATATAGTGCCCTCTCCTGCTACTAATCCAATGTATAGTTATAAAGCGTATGTTCCCTCTTCTCTTTTTTCAACTGCTTTACAGAATCCAGGCTGTCAGCAAGATGTTAGAGCAATTCGTTATGCATCTGTTTTATTGTGGAATGCCGAGGCAAATAATGAGCTTGGAAATACTTCTACAGCTTTAGCCTCTTTAGAACTGGTCCGTGCACGAGCAAGGGCTTATTCAATTGCTAATGGAGCTCCTGTTGGTACATTGCCTAAAGTAACTACTACCGTTCAGGCAACATTGCGTACAGCTATTCAACATGAAAGAAGGGTTGAGTTAGGAATGGACTTTTTTGAAAGCCGTTATTTTGACTTAGTAAGATGGGGTTTAGCGGCTACTAAATTACCTGGTTGGAAAGCTAATAAAAATGAGGTTTGGCCTATACCTCAAAGTGAAATTGATTTAAGTGTGGGTATGTTAACTCAAAATAAGGGGTATTAATTTGTTAATTTAAAAAACTGAAAGATTATGAAAAAGTATCTAATAAATAGTTTATTATTTTCATCGGCTTTTATTAGCATGTTATTTACTTCCTGCTATAAAAGTTTTGATCCAAATTCGTTTCAACCGGCATTTACTATTAATGGCTTCACATCTTCAACATCTATCGAATCTGGAAGCCTAGTGGCTTATTGGGCATTTGAAGGAAGCTACATTGATAGTATTTCTAAAATTGCCGGAGCAGGTGTGAATACAAGTTTTACACCAGGCATTGTTGGTCAAGCATTACAGGGGTCTAATACTGGGTATGTAATTTCAGCTATTCCTAATGCAATTAAAGGTTTAGGTAGTTTTACAATTGATTTTTGGGTCAATACTCCACAAAATACTGCCGAAACAGCCCTTATAAGTATTAGCGATAATGCAAATTTTTGGGGTGCATTGGATATATTTTATGATAATGGAAGTTCCGCAACTAGTACGCCGTTTAAAATTCATTTAAATGATGCAACAAATAGCACAGGAGATATTTGGTTAACTTCATGGACTTTACCAACCCCATGGAATTCATGGCAAAATATTGCGATAACTTATGATCAAAGTACTTCAAAGTTTATTTTGTATCAAAATGGTACTATTGTTGGTTCGCAAACCCAAGCCGGAGCTGGTGCTATAGCATTTCCTACCACTGCCGGAAAGCTTATTTTTGGAACTGAACCATTTCAATGTACACCAAGTTTAGGAACTGCTGGAGGGACACAAGGTTGGGCAGGTTATTCAGCCGGAGCTATGGACGAAGTAAGAATCTATAACAAGGCACTTACTCAAACCGAATTACAGGCATTGATAATATTACAAGGGAAAGGGAAATAAAAATTAATATTAAACTAAAAATTATTTCATGAAAAAAATATTTTATTTATCAGCAATCTTGTTGTCTGTGTTTTCTTTTACCAATAGTTGTAAAAAAACCGATAGCGGTACTGGTATTAATGTAACTGCAGTTGCACCAACAGTTACTACAATAGTTGCCAGTAATATTGCTGCGCCTACAGCTATATCAGGTGGTAATATAACAAGTGATGGCGGTTCCATTGTTATGGAGGCCGGTATTTGCTATGATACAATTGTAGGTGTTACTACAGCTAAGCACAAAAAAACGTTATATACAGTTGCAGGAAATTATAATTTAACATTAGATAGTCTGGTTATGGGTAAAACCTATTATTATAAGGCATATGCAATAAATGGAATAGGAACATCTTATGGTTCCGAGTTGAGTTTTTTTGTACCTTATAGTATAAACGGCTATTATTTTTCATCTCAGATAGCAACATCAAATTTGGTTGCATATTGGGCGTTTGAAGGAGTATATATTGATAGTGTATCTAAAACAGTTGGTACTCCTAATCATTCAAGTGCACTAAGTTTTGTTACAGGTCTGAAAGGAAAAGCTGTACAAGTAGCAAGTCCAGGTTATATTAATTCTAATATAACTAATACAGTTGCAAACTTGGGAAGTTTTACAATGACCTGTTGGATAAAGCAACCATCAAGTTTAAGTAGTGGGCCTACAACTTACATGCCTTTTTCTTTGAATTCAGCCGGTTTTTCATGGGAACAAACAAAATTCTTTATGTTGTTTAATAATGCCGATAATTCGGCAGGTTCCTACGGCAAAGTTTGCTTAATGGATCAATGGTTTGATAAAGGGCAAGTATGGCCAAAAATGTTAGATGGTAATTGGCATCACATGGCTATTACATTTAATGGTAGCACTGGAGCAATAAGAGTTTATGTTGATGGAACCTTATTATCTCAAAGCAGTTCATCCGCATTTGCTCCACAAACAAATTTTGGAACAGCTAATAGTTTCACTTTGGGTGGCCCTGACGATAATGCGAATACAGCTAATGGTTGGATGAATTCTTTAAGTGGTATTTTAGATGAATTCAGAGTCTATAATACAGATTTAAGCGCTGCACAAGTACAAGCTTTGAGTGTTTTGGAAAGCCATGGACTTTAGAAAAATTTATTTTTTTATTTTTTAGGTGTACAAATGTTTTTTATATCGTTTGTACACCTATTATTTTTGAAAGACCTTCTTTTTTCAGTTAATAATAAAAGGCAATGGATTTCTATTAGCTTATCTAAAAAGAATTTATTGTTAATTATAAACCGATAAAAATGCGAATGAATAATTGTAGAGAATATTTGATTCTTCAAATATCATTTGTATTAGCTGTATGTATATTTTATTTGGCTGCTTGCAATAAAAAATCAGTTCCAACACCACAACCAATTCCTCCAGCTATTAGCACTTTTCAAATCACAAACCAAACTATTAATTCTAGTGTATTTAATACAACAAAGACATTGTATGGAATAAATGCTAATTCTGTTATTAAAATTTCTTTTTCCGATAAAGTGGATAGAACTTCAATATTAGCTGCTATAACTTATTCCAATATTAACAACTCTACTAATGTTGGATATAACCTATCTTATCAAAATAATGATAGCACTATAGTTATTTCACCTTCTACTAATCTTAATTATTTAAGTCAATATATTTTTTCAATCAGTACTTTATTAAAATCAGCTACTGGAAATTTTTTAAATAATAGAGTTGATTTATCCTTTTATACTTCTATCGATTCAACAGATAAATTCTTACAAATATCAGATAGCGCATTACTTGATCTTGTTCAAAAACAAACATTCAAATATTTCTGGGATTTTGGTCATCCTGTTTGCGGAATGGCTTTAGAAAGAAGTAATGGGGATAATAATGTTGTTACTTCTGGAGGTAGTGGTTTTGGGATCATGGCAATGATTGT
This sequence comes from uncultured Chitinophagaceae bacterium, assembly GCA_903832075.1. Lineage (GTDB taxonomy): Bacteria > Bacteroidota > Bacteroidia > Chitinophagales > Chitinophagaceae > CAILAF01. The sequence continues at coordinate 2,040 of CAILAF010000522.1, read as the reverse complement.
TGCTGTTAACAGAGGATTCATTACTCGCGCCAATGCTGTTACAAGATTAAATACAATTGTAAATTTTCTAACTACAAAATGTCAAAGATGGCATGGTGCTTTCTCGCACTGGATAAATGGTACAACAGGTGCTACAGTTGCTTTTGGAAATAATAATGGTGCCGACATTGTTGAAACATCTTATTTGCTGCAAGGTTTGTTATGTGCTCGACAATATTTTAACATCAGCACAGATGCAAATGAAAAATTATTAAGAGACAGTATCAATTCGATTTGGAATACTGTTGAATGGAATTGGTTTACACAAAATGGCGCACAAAAATCCATCTACTGGCAATACAATCCATCTTATACAGCAACATCAGATATTTGGAGCATTCCAGTTACAGGCTGGAATGAAGCATTGATCACTTATGTTTTAGCTGCATCTTCAACAACGCATGCAATAACAAAAGATGTTTATGATATTGGCTGGGCAAATAATGGAAGTATAAAAAATGGTTCAACTTATTATGGAATTACTTTGCCCTTGGGACAAGCTTTTGGAGGCCCATTATTTTTTGCGCATTATTCTTTTTTAGGAATTAATCCAAATGGGTTAAGTGATGCTTATGCTAATTATCAAACACAAAATATGGCGCATTCACAAATCAATTATAATTATTGTGTTGCTAATCCTAAATCTTATTTTGGTTATAGTAATTCATGTTGGGGATTAACTGCTAGTGATATTTCTGGAAGTTATACGGCAAGCTCTCCAACAAACGACCAAGGTTATATTGCACCAACAGCGGCAATATCATCAATGCCATACACACCAACACAATCATTAAATGCATTAAGATTTTTCTATTATAAATTAGGGGATAAAATTTGGGGCAATTATGGTTTTGTTGATGCATTTAGTTTAAATAGTTTATGGTATGCACCTTCGTTTCTTGCAATTGATCAAGGCCCACAAATTGTGATGATTGAAAATTATAGATCAGGTTTGATATGGAATTTATTTATGAGTTGCCCTGAAATAAAAACAGGAATGAAATATTTAGGATTCAGTAGCCCAAATCTTTAGTTATGATACACTATAAAAGATTTTCTTTTCTTTTTTTGTTGATGATTCTTTTTTCAACAAAAAAAATTATTGCACAAAAAAATATTTCAGATTCTGCATTATTGGATATCGTTCAAAAACAAACATTCAAATATTTCTGGGATTTTGCACATCCAATAAGTGGAATGTCAAGAGAAAGAAGTAATCATACTTTTAATTATGGTGATGAGGTTGTAACTACCGGTGGTACTGGATTTGGTGTGATGAGCATTATTGTTGCAACTGAACATAAATGGATCACAAGAGATACAGCAGCAAAGCATTTATTGAAGATGGTTCAATTTTTATTAAAAGCAAATTCATATCATGGTGTGTTTCCGCATTGGATGGATGGTGCAACGGGTAAAACAATTCCTTTTAGCAGAAAAGATGATGGTGCTGATTTAGTGGAGACATCTTATTTGTTTGAAGGATTATTATGTGCACGACAATATTTTAATGCAAATAATAAAACCGAAAATGATCTACGTAATATTATTGGTTGGATGTGGAATGATATTGAATGGAATTGGTTTACAAAAGGAGAAGATGTTTTGTATTGGCATTGGAGTCCGAATAATGGTTGGGCAATGAATTTTCCGGTACATGGTTTTAATGAATGTTTAATTATGTATGTGTTAGCTGCATCTGCAGAACACTATCCTGTTAATGCTTCGGTTTATCATAAAGGTTGGGCGCAAGGGAGTTTTTTTAAGAATGGAAAAACTTTTTATGGTTATACTTTACCATTAGGTTTTGATTATGGTGGTCCTTTATTTTTTTCGCATTATTCTTTTCTTGGATTAAATCCAACCGGATTAAAAGATGCGTATGCAGATTATTGGTTGCAGAATAAAAATCATACTTTAATTAATTATTCTTATTGCGTTGATAATCCAAAAAAGTTTAAAGGTTATGGAGAGAATTGTTGGGGATTAACTGCCAGCGAT